>JAZRKJ010000084.1:0-23481 GCA_045646245.1 Acutalibacteraceae bacterium | reverse complement strand
GCGGCTGCCCGAGATTGTAATGCGTTGCTAAACTTTCAGTGCCCCTTTTAGGGGCTAAGCCAGTAGTCACCCCTTATAGGGGTGGAGCATACCACCGGTTTACCGGTGGTTATGATTGTCTATGGGCTACAAAAAAGATATTTCTGCCTTTTGCGTATGAATTCGAACTCTCACATAAATCACGGCAAAGCCGTGTATATCATCAAGACGGAGTCTTGTATATCATCAATTCCGTAGAAATTGTATATCATCATTGCGAAAGAATTTACAGCTTACGGCTGATGAGATACACGCTTCGCGTGATGATATACGCCTTGCGGCGATGATATACCATTGCTTTCGCAATGGATAAAAAATCGACAGGTCGAAACCTGTCGATTTTTGGCGGAGACGGCGAGATTCGAACTCGCGGGGGATTGCTCCCTAACTGATTTCGAGTCAGCCCCGTTATGACCACTTCGATACGTCTCCGAATATTTATTTAACAAGAAGTATTATAGTTTGTAAATGCGATTTTGTCAAGTGAATTAAGTGGGTAAAAAACTTTGTTGTGATTTTTTGGTTTTTGATGTATAATACGTTTAAGTGAGTTTATGAGGTGAAATAATGTTTGCTAAAGTTAGCAGTGTTGGACTTTTTGGTATGAACACCTATATTGTTGATGTAGAAGCCGACGTGTCTCGCGGGCTTCCTGCGTTTGATGTTGTGGGTTTACCGGATGTTGCTGTCAAAGAAGCGAGAGATCGCGTTAGGTCTGCAATTAAGAATTGCGGTTTTAAATTTCCCAACGCACACATAACCGTAAATCTCGCTCCTGCAGATTTAAAAAAAGGCGGTTCACATTATGATTTACCCATAACTATCGCAATTCTCATTGCGTCTGGGCAAATTAGTGTTGATGTTGAAGGAAAAAATTTTATTGGTGAGTTATCTCTTGATGGACATATTCGCCCTGTTAACGGCGCCTTAGCGATGGCTATTACTGCCCATGACGAGAATTTTGGCGATATGTTTTTACCATTCCAAAACTCACTTGAAGCTTCTGTTGTAGATGGTATCAATATTTACGGTGTTGAGTCGATGAGAGACGTATTATTACACTTAAATTCTGTTAAAAAGCTTGAACCAACCAAGAAACCGGATTTTATGGTTGAAGACATTGATGAAATACTGGATTTTTGTGATGTTCGCGGACAAGCTCAAGCTAAACGAGCTATTGAGGTTGCGGCGGCAGGAGGACATAACATTCTGATGATTGGTTCGCCCGGTTCCGGTAAAAGTATGCTTGCAAAAAGAATTCCTACAATTTTACCGGAAATGACTTTTGAGGAGTCTATTGAAACAACTAAAATCCACTCTATTGCAGGAGTTTTGGATTCGAAATTTCCGTTGGTGCGCCGCCGCCCTTTCAGAGCGCCTCATCATTCCATTTCAACCTACGGCTTAACCGGTGGCGGAGCAATACCGCATCCCGGTGAAATTTCATTGGCTCATAACGGTGTACTGTTCCTTGACGAACTTCCTGAATTTGGCAGAGCGACTATGGAAGGATTGCGTCAACCTCTCGAAGACGGGAAAGTTACAATATCACGTGTTTCCGGGTCACTCACTTATCCCAGTTCAATAATGTTGGTTGCCGCGATGAATCCTTGTCCATGCGGTTTTTTCGGACATCCTACGCGTAGTTGCACCTGTTCGCCGAAAATCGTCAGAAAGTATTTAAACAGAGTATCCGGACCTATGCTTGACCGAATGGATTTACATATAGAGGTTCCTCCCGTAAATTTTGAAGCGCTTAATTCTGAATTTAAAGAGGAGCCGTCTTATGTTATTAAAGAACGAGTAAACCGAGCCAGGTCCATTCAGCAAGAACGTTATAAGGGTACCGGTATTTCGTGCAATGCACGGCTGACTCCGTCGTTGTTGAAAGAGTATTGCAAGACGACTGATGAAGCGAGTGAAATTTTAAAGAACGCGTTTAATAACTTAGGTATGTCTGCGCGAGCTTACGACAGAATTTTAAAAGTAGCGCGTACTATTGCCGATATTGATGGTGCTGAAATTATTGATTTGGTTCATATAGCTCAAGCTATTCAGTTTAGAAGTCTTGACAGAAAGTATTGGGGTGTTGATGATGAATAATTTTGCACATACTGTTATTATTGGCGGAGGCGCATCAGGTATGTGCGCTGCAATACTGCTAAAAAGACAGTTAAAAAATGAAAAAATTATTCTTTTAGAATCTTTAGACAGAGTCGGTAAAAAACTCATTGTAACGGGTAACGGTCGTTGTAATATAACTAATAAAAATATTGTTTTATCTGCATATCACGGAAATGATGTTAAGTTTTGCAGCTCTGCATTGTCAAGATATGGTACCGATTTTACTAAAGATTTTTTTATGAGTTTAGGAGTGCCGCTTGTTGAAGGTGAAAACGGAAAGATGTATCCCTATAGTTTGCAGGCTTCTTCTGTCGTTGATGCTTTGCGCTTCGAAATGGATGAGCTTGGCGTACAAGTTATTACCGATACTTCTGCGCGAAAAATTATTCCGTTAAAAAACGGCTATAAAATTGTTTGCGACAATTTTGAATATGATTGTAAAAACGTTATTGTTTCAACAGGCGGTGTTGTTGGAGGAACAAAACTCGGTAGTTTCGGAATCGGTTATTCGATTATGAAGGCGTTGGGTTTCAAACTTATCAATCCGTCCGCATCTCTTGTTCAAATCAAAACTGATATTTTTAAAATAAAATCTTTAAACGGGATTAAGCAAAATTCTACGGTAACGCTCTATATAGACGGCAAAAAGCAGAGATCGGAAACCGGTGAGCTTTTATTTACTCGTTACGGTATTTCGGGACCGCCTGCTCTTCAAATTTCACGCGCAACAGCTGTCGCTGTAAACTGCAAAGTAAAAATTAACTTTATGCCTGAATATACCTATGATGAAATTCTTTCGTTTTTATTTGAAAGAAAAGAGTTGTTAAAAAATCGTAAGGCTGATTGCTTTTTTAACGGCGTTTTTCCGAAAATGTTGGGTCATACCATTCTTAAATTCAGCGATGTGAAACTTGTTGACAATATCGGAGAAATTACTAATAAACAATGCCGCGCATTGGCTGAGCAAATATATTCTTTTACCCTTGACGTTTTTGGGAATAATGGATACGATAGCGCGCAAGTTACAGCAGGCGGTCTTATAACTGATGATTTTGACGCCGTTTCTATGGAATCATTAAAATATAAAGGTTTATATGCTACCGGTGAAATATTGGATATTGACGGTGATTGCGGCGGATTTAATCTTCAGTGGGCTTGGTCAAGTGCGGCGGCAGCAGCAAATGACATAGTAGGGAAGAGCAAATGATAGTTTTACAAAATATTTTTTTATCTTTAGATACTGACTTTTCTGATTGCGAAACTCTTGTTGCCGACTATTTGAGAATCAGTAAAAATAAAATTATTTCCGCAAAGTTATTTAAAAAATCGATTGATGCCAGAAAAAATGATAATGTTTTATTTTGTTGTTCTTTTTTAGTATACGCCGATTTGTTTGTTGAACGAAAAATTCTTTCAAAATATAAAAATGCTGTTATATATAATCCTACTGAGTATTTGTGGGATAGAAAAGCCGTAATAAATTCACGTCCGGTTGTTGTGGGTTTTGGACCTGCGGGGATGTTCGCGGCTTTGCTACTGGCAAGGTCCGGTTTAAAACCTATTGTTATTGAACGTGGTGAAGATGCAGATGCACGCGCTAAATCTATTAAAAAATTTTTTGACGGCGGTAAGCTTAATACCGAATCCAACGTTCAATTCGGCGAAGGTGGTGCGGGTACTTTTTCAGACGGTAAACTTAATACCGGAATTAAAGATCATCGATGTCGCGTTGTAATTGATGAATTTGTTAAGTTTGGCGCAAATCCAAAAATTCAATATGATGCAAAACCTCACATTGGAACCGACGTTTTAATAAACGTGGTAAAAAACATACGCGCGGAAATAATAAAGTTCGGTGGTGAAGTGCGGTTTTCTTGCCGAATGGATAAAATTGAATTTTCTGATAAAATTAAATCTGTAATTTTGAGTAACGGAGATGTGATTGAAACCAATAACGTTATTCTTGCTACAGGTCACTCTGCGCGTGATGTGTACGAAACTTTGCGAGACAGTAAAGTGGAAATGGTTAAAAAACCGTTTGCCATAGGGGTAAGAATTGAACATTTGCAAGAGGACGTAAATAAAGCATTATACGGTAACTTTTATAATCACCCTGCGTTAGAGCCCGCTGCCTATAAACTTGCGGTGCATCTAAATAACGGCAGGGGAGTTTATACGTTTTGTATGTGCCCCGGCGGTGAAGTTATAAATGCATCCAGTGAGGAAAACGGCATTGCCGTTAACGGTATGAGCGAAAGTAAAAGAAGTGGAATAAACGCTAACAGTGCTCTGCTTGTGGGCGTTCTTCCCGAAGATTTTCCGCAAGATGACGTTCTTGCCGGCTGTAAGCTTCAGCGTTCAATTGAAAATTGCGCTTATAAGGTCGCCAACGGGAAAATTCCTATTACCACGGTTGCGCATTTGCTATACGGCGCAGAAGCCAAATTTGGCAAAATTACGCCTACTGTTAAGCCCGATACTGCTTTTGCGGAGTTATCGGATATCTTACCAAACTTTATTGTAGAGTCGTTAAAAGAGGGACTGCCGCTTCTTGACAAAAAACTAAAAGGCTTTGCCAACGGAGATGCAGTTATTTCTGCTCCCGAAACAAGAAGTTCCGCCCCCGTAAGAATTTTACGCGACGAAAATTTGCAATGCATTGGTGTAAAAGGGTTATACCCTTGCGGTGAAGGTGCGGGTTATGCCGGTGGAATTATATCTGCTGCTGTTGACGGTTTGAGGTGTGCAGAGAAGCTTATTGAAAATAATTCGTAAATCTTTTACTCAAAATTTACAAATTATTGCTCAATATGGTCATATTTATTGTATTTTGTTCCAAATTGTTATGAATGATAAAAAAATAACAAAAAACTCTTGAAAATTTGCTCAATTTAGGATAGAATATTAAAAGCGTTAAAATGCATATTATTTAGGAGGTAATTCTCATGGTTAAAGTTGCTATTAATGGTTTTGGCCGTATTGGCCGTCTTGCTTTCAGACAGATGTTTGGCGCAGAAGGTTATGAAGTTGTTGCTATCAACGACCTCACCAGCCCTGCAATGCTTGCTCATCTTCTGAAGTATGACTCTGCTCAGGGTAGATATGCTCTTGCTGATACCGTTGTTGCTGGCGAAGACAGCATCACCGTTGACGGTAAGACCATCAAAATCTATGCTGAAAAGAATGCTGCTGATCTTCCTTGGGGCGAAATCGGTGTAGACGTAGTTCTTGAATGTACCGGTTTCTACTGCTCTAAAGAAAAGAGCCAGGCTCACATTGATGCCGGCGCTAAGAAGGTTGTTATTTCTGCTCCCGCAGGTAAAGACCTTCCCACCATCGTTTACAGTGTAAACGAAAAAACTCTTACCGCTGATGACAAGATCATCTCTGCTGCTTCTTGCACCACCAACTGTCTCGCTCCTATGGCTGATACTCTTAACAAGTATGCTCCCATTCAGAGCGGTATCATGACCACCGTTCATGCTTGGACCGGTGACCAGATGGTTCTTGACGGTCCCCACAGAAAGGGTGACCTTCGTCGTGCTCGTGCAGCTGCTTGCAATATCGTTCCTAACAGCACCGGCGCTGCAAAAGCTATCGGACTTGTTATTCCCGAACTCAACGGCAAGCTTATCGGTTCCGCTCAGCGTGTTCCCGTTCCTACCGGTTCTACCACTATTCTCGTAGCAGTAGTTAAAGGTAAGGATGTTACTGTTGAAGGTATCAACGCTGCTATGAAGGCTGCTTCTTCTGCTTCCTTCGGCTACACCGAAGAACAACTCGTATCTTCCGATATTATCGGTATCACTTACGGTTCTCTCTTCGATGCTACCCAGACAATGGTTACCAAAATTGATGATGATACCTATCAGGTACAGGTTGTTTCTTGGTATGATAACGAGAACTCTTACACCAGCCAGATGGTTCGTACTATCAAGTACTTTGCTGAAATCTAATTAGAATTCAGTCGAATTTTAAATCACCCTCTGAAAAACGAGGGTGATTTTTTTCTTTTAATATTGTTTTTTGTGAAAAATGGTATATAATATTAGTATTCTGTTTGAAAGGTGATTTGAATGAGATGTGCCGGTGTTTTAATGCCGATTTTTTCTTTGCCCAGCAAATACGGAATTGGTACTCTTGGTAAAGAAGCATATAGATTTATAGACTTTCTTCATAAAGCAGGTCAGAGTTATTGGCAAATTTTGCCGATTTCCCCCACAAGTTATGGTGATTCGCCTTATCAATCTTTTTCTTCTTATGCGGGTAATCCCTACTTTATTGATTTAGAAATGGTTGAGGAAGACGGCTATTTACTGAAAAATGAGTATGAAAATATTGAATGGGGAGAACCTAACAAAATAGATTACTCTATAATGTACCAAAAACGCTTTGCGGTTCTTAAACGTGCATTTTCGCGTTTCAAGGAAAATACCCCTGCCGATTACAGAAAATTTTTAAGCGATAATAAAATCTGGTTGGATGACTATGCTTTATTTATGGCGCTAAAAAATGCATATAACGGTAATAGCTGGGATACTTGGCCTGAGAAAATTCAGTTAAGAGATAAAAAAGCTATTTCTGAATCAAAAAAGCTTTATTCGGATGACATAGAGTTTTATAAAGTGATTCAGTATTTATTTTTTAAACAATGGAACAAACTGAAAAAATATGCTAATAGTTATAATATTAAAATTATCGGTGATATACCTATATATGTAGCGTATGACAGCGCTGATGTATGGTGTGATCCTAAGCAGTTTTTTCTTGATAAAAACTTAAAACCGATCGAGGTTGCGGGGTGTCCACCGGATATTTTTGCAAAAACCGGTCAATTATGGGGTAATCCCCTTTATGACTGGAGCTATATGAAAAACGACACTACTCCTTACAAGTGGTGGTGTCAAAGAATTGAATATACTTTAAAACTTTATGATATAATTAGAATTGATCATTTCAGAGGTTTTGAATCATATTATGCTATTCCGTTCGGTGACCCAGACGCCACGGGAGGTAAATGGAGAAAAGGACCCGGAATTGACTTCTTCGATTATCTAAAAGATAAATTTGGTGAAATGCCCATAATCGCTGAAGATTTAGGCTTTTTGACCGACGAAGTAAGGGATATGCTTACTGCATCGGGGTTCCCCGGAATGAAGGTATTGGAATTTGCTTTTGATGCAACTGCAGATAGTGACCATTTACCTCATAATTGTTTTAAAAATTGCATTGTATATACGGGAACTCACGATAATAACACTGTTGTTGGCTGGCAAAACACTCTAACCGAATCCGACCTTATATTTGTTAAAAAGTATTTACGTGCTGAAAATGAAGATAATATTAATTGGGCAATGATTCATTTTGCGTATGCTACAGCTGCCGACACTGTTATAATACCAATACAAGACTTTTTGGGGATCGGGAGTGAAGGCAGGATAAATACTCCGTCTACTTTGGGTGAAAATTGGTGCTGGAGAATTGATGGCAGTTGTATTAACGATTGGTTAGCGAATATTATTAAGGAAACAACTAATATATACAGGCGATTACCTGAAAAAACAAAAAAGTAAGCAAATTATTGCTTACTTTTTGTTTTTAATTCTCTAAATTTCCCCGGAGTCTTTCCTGTATGTTTTAGAAAAGAACGATTAAAGTTTCTAACGCTGTTATACCCGACGTTATACGCTATAGTTGTAATGGTGTCGTCGGTTTCTTTCAGCATTTTTTGCGCTGCTTCTATTCTTAAAAAATGTATATATTCGTTAAAACCCATTTTAACCTTGTCTTTGAAAATATGTGATATATAATATTTGTTTATATGCAAATGCTCTTCCAAATCGCTTAAGTGTATATCACTTGAAAAATTTTTGTTACAATAATCAACTATTGCGCTTAGAGTGTTTGGATCGGCTTTTTGGGAAGGCAGGAATTCCATATTTTCGAAAATTGATGCCGCTAATATTTTAAGGTATCCGGAACGCTTTAAGGCGGAATAATCATCTCTGCTTTTGTTTTCATACATTTTATTTAAAATATGTTCGGTTAACTCTCTGTCGTCGCATTGTACAACAGGGTTAATCGGAAGGGAAGCGTCAAGCAATTTTTCAATTTCGGGCAGGACTTTTACGCTGAATATTAAAACATAAACATCAAGCTCTTCTTCTTTGTTATATAAGTAATAATGACTTTGATTTGGAAAAGAAAGAGAAAGCTGTCCCTCATTTACCGTATATTCTTTTGAGTCAATATAGGCATTAAAACTTCCTTTTCTACAATAAATAAGTTCTATTTCATTATGTAGATGAGCATCCGGTACTAAACTGTGAGAAAATCCTATTGTTATTGCAGGTGACTTCGCTGATAATACAAAAAAGACACCTCCTTTTTTGTAATGATAACACATTTTTTCTCTAAACTCAACAAAAACTATAAATATTAACGCGTTGTTAACAAAAATATTGACATATTTTGAAAAATATGATACCATCACTTTGTATTAAAATAAGGAGGTCTTATAATGAAAAAGACTGCAAACATTAAAAAAATAGCATTCTTACTCATTGCGGTTTTCACTATCGTTTGTATGGTTATTCCTGCTTTTGCAACCGAAAACACAAGCGATGGCGGAGTTTCTGCACCCGAATTAAATGAAGGCGTAAACCCCGAACCGTACATTGAGAAGCTTGGTACTGATGATGAAAGGGAATATGATTTGACCGATTACGGTGATGCGTACGATTATCTTGATCAGTATACCGACCGTAAGGATCCCACCCAAGCGGATTATTATGATGTTAATTTCGAAACTAATTCTAAAATAGCTTTGGCTACCGTTAAGGAAGATACACCTCTTTATGGTGAGTTATGGGCGCTTTTGCCTCCTATAATCGCCATTATCCTTGCTTTAATTACTAAAGAAGTTTATTCTTCACTTTTTGTTGGTATTATAGCCGGCGGTCTTATGTCTGCTAATTTCCGTCCTGCTACAGCTATGGACAATATTATCGGCTCCGGTCTTACTGAAGCGGTTTCCGGTACTGCAGGTATATTTATTTTTCTTGTGATCCTCGGAGTTATGGTTGTTCTTATGAATAAATCCGGCGGTTCTGCTGCTTTTGGAAGATGGGCTGCTAAAAATATTAAATCAAGAATCGGCGCATCTATTGCCACATTTATTCTTGGCGTACTTATCTTCATTGACGACTACTTTAACTGTCTCACCGTTGGCTCCATTATGCGCCCTGTTACCGATGCTAACAAGATTTCACGCGCTAAACTCGCATATCTTATTGACGCCACTGCAGCGCCTATTTGTATGATAGCTCCTATATCTTCTTGGGCGGCAGCCGTTTCAAGCTATGCTCCTGAAGGCGAAGGCTTGAAACTTTTCATTCAGGCAATTCCTTATAACTTCTATTCGCTTCTTACTTTTGTGTTTGTCATTGGTATTACCCTTATGAAGTTTGATTACGGCCCAATGAAGAAACATGAAGCCAACGCACTTAACGGCGATCTCTTCACTTCAGGTAAAGAAGCAGATTCTGCGGTTGAAATGGAAAAGGGAAATGAAAAGGGTATTGTTCTTGATATAATTTTCCCGATTTTAGTGCTTATAGTAAGTTGTATTACTGCGCTAATTTACAACGGCAACGGTAATTCTTTTGCTAATATGAATTTTGTTGATGCATTTTCTAATACTGATGCTACCGTTGGTCTTCCTTGGGGCGCTTTAATAGCATTAATAATTTCTATTATTTATTACGCTATCAGAAGAGTTGTTAATTTTAAGGTGTCTATGGAAGCTATACCCGCAGGCTTTAAAGCAATGGTATCTGCTATTCTTATTCTTACAATGGCAACTGCTTTGAAAAATATGACCGCTCTTTTAGGTGCAAAGGTTTATATAGCTGTTCTTATGGATAACGCTGCTGCCGGTCTTCATAATTTCCTTCCCGCAATTATTTTCCTTGTTGCTTGCGTTCTTTCGTTCTCAACAGGCACTTCTTGGGGTACTTTCGGTATTCTTATTCCTATTGTTACCGCTATGTTCCCCAGCGGCGGAACGGTTATGATTATTGCTATTTCCGCTTGTCTCGCAGGTGCTGTTTGCGGTGACCATTGTTCACCAATTTCCGATACTACGATTATGTCGTCTGCCGGTGCTCAATGTGAACATATTAACCACGTTTCTACTCAGCTTCCTTATTCAATTACAGTTGCGGCAGTTTCTTTTGTAAACTTCATTATTGCTCCGTTTATAAATAACGTAGTTATTTCTCTCGCTATTGCTTTTGTAATGATGGTTGCGGTACTCTTTGTTCTTAAGCTTGTTACTAAGAAAAAAGCGTAATCAGCTTGTATTAATTTTATCTTGAAAAATAAGTCGGTTCTGTTATAATAACAGTACCGACTTATTTTAGGAGTTAATATGGAAAGAATCAAAGAAATCGAACGCAGTATTATTAAAAAATATCGCAAATCAATATGGAATCCGTTCTGCGGTGCTCTCAATGAGTATGAGTTGATTAAACCGGGAGATAAAATTGCTGTTTGTATTTCCGGAGGCAAGGATTCAATGATTCTTGCAAAGTGTATTCAAGAACTGCACAGACACTCGAATATTCCGTTTGAGGCTGCTTACATTTGTATGGATCCGGGCTACAGAAAAGATAACAGAGAGTTACTTGATGAAAATATTAAAACTTTAGATATACCTGTCCAAATATTCCAAAGTGATATTTTTAATATTGTTGATGAAGCCGGCGGTTCTCCGTGTTATCTGTGCGCAAGAATGCGTCGCGGAGCCTTATACGCTAAAGCTCAGGAGCTTGGTTGCAATAAAATTGCGTTAGGACACCATTTCGACGACGTAATTGAAACGGTTCTTATGAGTATGATGTATTCATCGGAAATTAAGACTATGCTACCGAAGCTTCATAGTTCGAATTTCGATAATATGGAATTGATTCGTCCTTTGTATAAGGTTAAGGAAAAGGACATTGTTTCGTGGGCAAACCATAACGGCTTAAGATTTTTACAGTGTGCTTGTCGTTTCACCGAGGATAGTGAAATATATGAAGGACTTTCAAAAAGAAGAGAAATAAAGCAACTGATTGCCGATATTAAAAAGACTAATCCGGCAGTTGATGACAATATCTTCAGAAGTCTTCATAACGTTAATCTTTCTCAAATCGTTGGTTACCGTGAAGCAGACAAAGGTGAACTTCATTCTTTTTTAGAAAAATATTAAAAAATTCTCCGCAACAGCGGAGAATTTTTTGCTTTATTCTGTTCTTAATGCTACTACAGGGTCTTTTTTTGCGGCACTTCTTGAAGGTATTATTCCGGCTAGAAGAGTCAGCAGAACACTTATTAATATTAAAGCAAGTGCTACTTCCCACGGAAGTATTGCTGTTAAATTGTTTATTCCTGTTAGGAATTTAAGAATAGCGTTTATGGGAATACATAACAAATAGGTTATTCCTACGCCTAAAAGTCCTGAAGTCAGTCCGATTATAACCGTTTCTGCATTAAACATACTTGATACATTTTTCTTTGATGCACCGATAGCGCGAAGTATACCTATTTCTTTTGTACGTTCCTGAACAGATATTAAAGTGATTACACCTATCATTATAGATGATACAACAAGAGAAACGGCAACGAAGGCAATTAATACATAGGTTATTGCATTTATAATCGTCGTTACGGAAGACATCATAATTCCTACATAATCGGTGTAAGTTATTTTTGAAAGTTCATCAACACCGTTATTATATTCGGTTATAACTTCTTCAATAATATCTTTGTTTTCAAAAGAGGATGCGTAAAGGTTTATTGTGGATGGGCTGTCAAGGTCAATGTAACCGAGAATCGCTAAATTATCTTCGTAGGATGATTCGGAAAATTCCAGAACTTCATCGTGATACAATGCGCATTCTTCGGTCGTATATTTTTCAATTGCAGAATCTAATGCGTAGCTAAGCTGAGAAGTATTCATAAAGCTGAGTTGCCCTTTGATGTTCGCGGCGTACTGGATTTTAACTTGCTCAGTTGTCATTTCGGTGAAAAGCTCCGTCATATCTTCATCGGTCATTGATGTGATATATTCTTTAACGTCAGCCTCGTTCATATTCATTTGTTGACTGAGAATCTGTGTAAGAGTTGTTTCCATTTTTTCTCTGGTCATACCCTTCATTGCCTGTTCAACCATTGAGTCGAGCGTCTCTTTGGACGGTATACTCATAATTTTAATATAAGCCTCGGCCTTATCTTTTTTACTGAGAGAAGAGATATATTCTTTGAATTTTTCTTCTTTTTCCTGTTCGGTCATATTTCCGGTATTTTCTTCAAAAGGAAGACCGTTAAAAATATCAATTTCGTGATTTTCAAGTTGAGCTTTAAGAGCAGGAGAGTTGGAAGAATTTTCGGCAATATACTCCGTAAGAAGGTGAGTATAAGCAAGTGATGAGCCGGTAAGCATCGAGGAAACTGCATCTTCACTTGGCCTGATAATGCCTGAAACTTTAAGGGAAATTCCGTTATCGTAAAGGTACTTAATTCCGGCTGATGACTCTCTTAAATCGTTATACAAGCCTGTTTTTTCATCTAATACATAACAATTTGAATTTAAAACTGTTCTGAACTCCATAGAAGTTATTTCTTCGTACGTCCATTTTTTAGTTTTGAATTCAACATCGGTTTTGTTAACTGCCGCATCAACAATGGAATCTATTTCTTCTTTAGATTTCAGACCTAAAGCATATAGCGTCATATCGTCTAACTCGTTGTTTTCATCAACTATCAGCACGATTTCATTGTACTCAGTCGGCCATGTACCGTAAATTAAATCATACTGCTTGCGCAGCATTTCGTTGACAGGGTCACCGTTATCACCCGATAGCATTTCTTGCCATAATCCGGTCATAGCCGAATTTTGCGACATCATAGACATCATGCCGTCAGATGCAGATTCATCAGTTTTTACGTTTGACATACTGCCCATAAATTTTATAAGCATTTCAGACATAAGCTCTTCGGTATCAGATACAATTATTTCACCGTCGATATTCTTCGTATAAATTAGCATATCATAATTGTATGTGTATTTTATACCGTTTATTGCGTTTGATAATTTATTGTCTTCAGCGTTGTTATTTTTTTCGTTTTCAATATATTTTTTAAATGATTTTAGATCGTTTTGACGGTTTTCGACGGAATTTAGTGTGTTAACCATATCGTAAAGAGCAGGCTTCTGATAGATACCATCCTTAGAATGCTCTTCGTGAGATTTAGCACCCGTCATAAACGTTTCCATAATAGAGCCTAAATCGGTGTGTTGTGCTTCAAGTGTAAGCGGATAAGAAGAGAGTGTGTCTTCTTGAACTGCGTTAATAAAGGTTGTCATACCGTTTGAAACAGCAAAAATTAAAGCAATACCGATTATTCCGATACTACCGGCAAAAGAAGTAAGTGCAGTTCTTCCTTTTTTTGTAATTAAGTTTTTAAGCGACAGTCCAAAAGATGTTGCGAGAGACATAGACGGTTTTTTCTCTTTTTTCCCCTTTGGTGCAACTTCAATTTGTAATTCGTCATCGTTGGGGGAGTCACTGTCCGAAATTATTTCCCCGTCAAGCATTTTTACTATTCTGGTGGAGTACTTTTCAGCAAGTTCAGGGTTATGCGTAACCATAATTACAAGCTTGCTTTTGGATATTTCCTTTAAAATATCCATAACCGCAATACTGGTTTCACTATCTAACGCTCCTGTTGGTTCGTCAGCAAGTATAATATCCGGATCGTTAACAATCGCGCGAGCTATTGCCACGCGTTGCATCTGTCCGCCCGACATTTCTCCCGGTTTTTTCTTAAGTTGATTTCCAAGTCCAACCATTTCCAACGCGGTTTTGGCTCTTTGCTTTCTTTCGGATTTTGAAACTCCGGACAAGGTTAAAGCCAATTCTACGTTTTGCAAAACCGTCTGATGAGGAATAAGATTATAACTCTGGAAAACAAAGCCTATGGAATGATTGCGGTACGTATCCCAATCGCGGTCGTTGTATTTTTTGGTTGAACAACCGTTGATCACTAAATCTCCGTCGTTATACTTATCCAAACCGCCAATTATATTCAGCATTGTGGTTTTTCCGCAACCTGATGGTCCGAGAATAGATACAAATTCACTTTTTCTGAACCGTAAATCAATACCTTTTAATGCATGTACTGTTAAATCGCCGGTTGAATATTGCTTTTTAATGTTTTTGAGTTCGAGCATAAATCATTTCCTTTCTCAAATATTACCAATTATATTTTACCATTCATATATTACGAAAATATGTACAACTTTAAATTTTTTGAATTTTATAATTATTGACATAACTGTAGATATATTTTATAATAATTTGTATGAATTATATGTTTAATCGGAGGTATTTTGCCTTGGAACACAAATCACTTCGTGCTCAAACAATTTTATATCATAATGAATTTTCGGGTCTTTTAAAATCTTTATCCAGTCTTGCTAAAGCTGTTGAAGTATCGAGAAGCAAGGGCGGAGCAATAGACTTTATTGACGTTTACTATGGTGACGCATCATCTGAACCGATTTTGAACGATGAGCAAATAGAAGATTTAAACCGACGCTTTGGCGAATATTTGAAAGTGACTTATACATTTTTTGGTTTTAATTCCGGTACATCAAAAGGTCAAAACATAATGTTTAAGGATTGTGAAACTGACTATTTTATGGCATATAATCCGGACGTTATAGTTTGCGCAGATTACTTTATAGAAATGCTTAAACCTTTTGAAAGAATGGAAAAAGTCGGAATGGTTGAAGCAAAACAAAGTCCTCTTGAGCATCCGAAGGAATTCGACGCTAACAGTGGTATTGAGCCGTGGGGCGCTATGGCGTGTGTAATAATTCCCACTCAAATTTACCGTGAACTGGGCGGACTTGATGAAGCAAATTTCTTCCTTTATTGTGATGACGTTGACTTTTCTTGGCGTGTTCGACTTGCCGGATATAAAGTTGTTTACCAGTCAAGAGCTTTTGTTTATCATTCAAAGCACGTTGATAACGATGGACACGTTGTGCCTACTAATGCGGAGCTTTACTACTCGGCCGAAGCATTTTTGTTTATGTGCCACAAATGGTCTAATCAGACCTTGCTTAAGCAGCTTATAACCATTTATGAAAACGGTACTTCACATCAAAAGAAAGCTTTGGCAGAGTATTACAGACGACGTGACAACGGTTTATTACCAAAACCTCTTGACCCACAGCATAAAATAACCAGCTTTTACGGTTTCGGGTACTCTAAAAACAGATATTGATATTATGGAGATTACTATGAAAGAGTCATTTAATCCAACTGAACATTCAACAGTTGCTTCCTACTACAACGAATTAAGCGAATTAGTCGGTAAAGAAAATTTGTATCGCTTTTTAAATGGTGATTATAAGTTTGATGACGATGCACCGTTCCTTTCGGTAATTATGCGTACACAAGGTCACCGTCCTGAAGCTTTAAGCGAAGTGTTGCTTTGCCTCTGCGGTCAGAGCGATATGGATTTTGAAGTTTTGATAATGGGACACAATCTTGATGAAGAAGGAAAGAAATCAGTTCTTTCGATTATTGCTTCACTTCCTGATTTTATGGAGGGTAAGGTTCGACTCGTTGAAGTTAGTGGTGGAAACAGAACTACGCCGCTTTCGCGCGGTTTTGAAGCGGCTAAAGGCAGATATGTCTCTATCCTTGATGATGATGATTTGGTGTTCGAAGATTGGGTAGAAGCGTTTCATTCTTTGGAAAATAAAAACAGCGGTAAAATTTTACACACTTATTGTGTTGCTCAAGACTGGCTTAACGTTAAAAACGAATACAATGAAACGGTTTTAGTGTCGGTTTCGGGCTTCAGAACTATTTATTGTACTGATTTTGAACTTATAAGGCAGCTTTCTCAAAATTACTGTCCTACTTTTAGTCTTGCTTTTCCTGCAGTCGCTTATAAGCTTCTCGGCATTCACTTTGATGAAAGTTTGACTACTACCGAAGATTGGGATTTTCTTATGCGTACCGCCTTGCTTTGCGGTGTTGCAGATAATCCCACGATAACAGGTATCTACCGTATATGGATAAACGCTGAAAATTCCGCTACGTTACACAATAAAAAAGAGTGGGACAATAACCGTAAATATATTCAAAATAAGTTTAAATCCTCTGCAATTATTGTTCCAAAAGATGAAACCGGCAGTATAGTAAGCAAGAGCAGTGCCGACGTTTTTTCTTCTAAGCTGAATACTAATGAATTCACTTTACTTATAGATGACGGTTCAGGCTTTATGGCTCATAGGCCGCTTTCTCCGGAATTTACGGGTGAAAACGATATGTGGCATGCCAGATGCACCGAATTCGGCGATTTTGATAAGGTTAAAGCTATTAGAATTGACCCGTTGGTTAGCGGAACTATGACCATTAAATCGTATTCAATCAAAGTGACCGACGAAAAGGGTAACAGTGTAGATGCTAAAATTAATAAAGCACGTACTAACGGAGCCTTTATGAAAGACTGTATTGTTTTTCTTGGTGACGATCCGCAGATTCGTTATGATATTAAAAATCCTCAACGAATTTCGTCAGTTGTATTTGAATTTCAATTTTATTATGATGTACCCGCTACTTTTTTCCATTTCCCGATTGTGAGATATTGCATTAAACGTTGGGCTGCGGGCGTATTCAGAGCTTTAAGAAATTTCTTAAGAAAGTTAAAACCACATAAGTAATTAAAAGGCTGGGTTTTCCCAGCCTTTTAATATTTTATTCAAAAAATACTTCAGCAAGTCCGCCTTCGGCGGTTTCTTTATATTTTTCATTCATATCAAGTCCTGTTTTATACATTGTTTTTATAACAGTGTCAAAAGATATTCTACGTGTTCCGCGCAGAAACTGTGAAAGATTAACTGCATTGATTGCGCGCATTGCGGCGACTGCATTTCGTTCAATGCAAGGAATTTGTACAAGACCGCATATAGGGTCACAGGTAAGTCCCAAATGGTGCTCCATAGCAATTTCTGCGGCATATTCAATTTGTTCAATATCCATTTCATATAATTCGCAAAGCGCAGCGGCCGCCATAGAACAAGCGCTTCCTATTTCGGCTTGACAACCGCATTCTGCACCGCTTACCGACGCATTTGTGCGAATAATATTTCCTATGAGACCGCCAACTGCAAGTGCACGAATAATATCGTCGTCAGAAAATCCACGTTTCTTTTGGGTGTACAGCAATACTGCGGGCATTACACCTGAGGAGCCGCAGGTTGGCGCTGTAATAATATATCCCGCCGACGCGTTTTGTTCTGCTACTGCAAAAGCGTATGAGCATGTAATACGATTTTCTTTGGTTTCGCTTGTTTCATCAAAATGCTTTTGACTATATAAATGGCCGGCTTTTCTGGAAAGTTGTAAAGACCCTGGAATTTTTCCTTCGGTTTTAAGCCCGATTTCAATACATTCTTTCATTTTTTCCCAAACGAATGAAAGGTGTTCAAAGGTGCTTTGCGGTTCAACTTCTTTGATGTAATCAAAAAGGGAAATGCCTTTTTCACAACAATAATTTTTAATATCAGTAAAGGTTGTATGAGGATAGATGTCCGGCAAGTGCTTAGATTTTGTTCCTACGACATGTATTTCTCCTCCGCCGATACTAAGAACTTGTTCTTCATAAACCGTTTTACCGTTTTTAATTGCCTTGAAATCCATTGTATTAGGGTGAAGTAAGTCAGTTTTTTCATCATTGAAAAGGATTTCGTGATTTTTATCTGCAAACACTTCATCAATAACGTAATCGGTTAGATGTCCTTTTCCGGTTTTGGAAAGGGAACCGTAGAGGGTGATTACGTACTTGTCCGCATTGGGGCAACGGTCTAAAAATTGACGTGCGGCTTTTTCGGGGCCCATTGTGTGCGAACTGGAAGGACCTTTTCCATACTTATAAATATCAGCAATTGTTTTCATAGGTACACCTCGATTTTTATTAAACATACTATAACATTTTTAAATTAAATTGTAAAGAAAAGAAAAAAGAACAAATGTGCGAAAATTAGTTGAAAATGCTTTAACAAAGTGATATAATGATAAAAAACAAATGTTCGGCGGTGGAAAAATTTGGATTTTAAAACCATTATAAATAATATTAATTCAAAATTTTCTGCGCGGGAATATTTTGAAACGAAGGTTTATGATGATGAGCCTATAATTAAAATTGCGTCTCAAATGAACAATTATTTGCCCGAACAATATAAAGCGTTTAAAAAGATTGCTGCGGAACCCGACGCCAATAAAAAGAGTTCGGCGCAAATATTTTACGAGCAGGCGAAATTTATGGAGGATTTTGCTGACGATTATTTGTCAGCAGAAGAATTTTACTGCTTTTTCCCAACGTATTGCGCTATGTCAGATAAACAGCTTAGAACGTATTTTTCGTGGAGAACCGGTGTCAGGAACGGGGTTGCCGAAGAAATATCGGTTTCTTACGTATATCTTTATATTTATGAACTGTTGTCACTTATTGGCGCAAAAGACCCTTTAAATGCCTACAATAAAATATTGAATTTTTATAAAGCATACCGTGTTATAGATACTCGTCTTGATGCTTACCTTCCTACGTGGTTAAAAGATTTTATAATCTATTACAATTTAGATAAAAATTTACTAAACGGTGTATGTGATATGGCGATTGAAAACTCCGTTTTGATTATTGTTAATAATGAGCAGAATGAAAGTAAGTATTTTAATGCTTTAGAAACACTTTCCTCCTTTAATCTTTCCGCGTCATCGTTTTATAAACACAATCCGTTGGAATTCGCCGAAGCAGCCATTCAGGTTTTCAAATCAATTTATAATTATTACGAGAAAAAACGGCAGGGTTCGTTTGCGGAGAAATTATTCGGAAGAAAAATTGAATGTTCATATAATATTTTTTCTTCTGCTGTTTTTTATGATTCCAGACGTTATGATGATTACACGTATGAATTTAGTCCAATTCATAAATATCGTTGCAGAAACGGTATTTGGAGTTGTGAACGGTATTATGGTAATATCAAGAACAATAAGGAAATCGGTTGCATATTGAAGTATGTTGATTTTCTTATGCGAAGTATTACGGATTTTCGCTATCAATTAAAGGATGAAGATATTTCTTGTACTAACAAACAGTTAATTAAAAAAATCGTTTTCGATTTTCTTAATCAAAAAGAAAAATCAAAAGTTCCGGTAATAAACGTTGACTCGTCTAAACTCAACGAGATACGGAATAATGCGAATACCATTATGGAGAAACTTATAGTAGAAGAAGAGGAAGAAGTCGTTGAGAACGCTCAGATTGAAACAGAATGCTTATTAAACGGTTATGAGACAAAATTTTTGATTTGTTTGCTGACCAATAGTGATTATACCGTTTTTTTGCGGGAACAAAACATGATTCTATCCGTGGTTATTGACGGTATAAATGAAAAATTATTTGAACAATTTGCCGATAATATTATTTGTTTCGAGGATGAACGCCCGCAAATTTTTGAAGAGTATATTGAAGAACTGAAAGGAATGTTTTTATGAAAATACCAAAAAGAATTGCAGCTGCAATTATAAACTCATTAAAAGGCGGTGTTGTACCGAGAATTGGTTTACCGTACGTAACGGTAGGCAGAACCGCAGAAATTAACGCCTTGCTTCACGACGTTAATATTATTAGCGACGGAGGAGCGTCATTTAGATTTATTGTAGGTAAGTACGGGAGTGGTAAAAGCTTTTTACTGCAAACAATCAGAAACTACTGTCTGGATAAAAATTTTGTTGTAGTTGATGCTGATTTATCTCCAGAAAGACGCCTTCACGGAACAAAAGGACAAGGCCTTGCGACCTATAAAGAACTTATTAAAAATATGTCCACGAAAACACGTCCCGAAGGCGGAGCTTTAAGTCTTATTCTTGACAGGTGGATTAGCAATGTTCAGTCCGAAACTGTTGCACAAAGCGGTATTACGTTTAATGATCCTAATTTCACTTCCGAAGTTGAAAAGCGGATTTTTTCTGTTATAAACAGTCTTAACGAAATGGTACACGGTTTTGATTTTGCTAAACTGTTGACTACGTATTACAGAGCTTACGTTAACGGCAACGTCGAAGATAAAATGAAAGTGATTAAATGGTTTAGAGGTGAATATGCCACAAAAAGCGAAGCAAAAGCAGAGCTTAACGTAAATATTATAATAACCGACGACGATTGGTACGAATACATAAAATTATTCGCAGTGTTTCTCAAAAAAGCCGGCTATAACGGTCTTATGATTCTTATTGACGAACTTGTTAATATTTATAAAATTCCTAACAGTATTACACGGCAGTATAATTACGAAAAAATTCTAACTATGTATAATGACGCCTTGCAAGGAAAAGCAGGGTATATGGGAATTATTATGTGCGGTACTCCTCAATGTATTGAAGATAAACATCGCGGCGTTTACAGTTACGAAGCGTTACGTTCGCGTTTGTCAACCGGAAAATACGGCAGTGATGCTTGCGCGGATATGCTGGCGCCTGTAATTAAACTTTCACCACTTAACTATGAGGAAATGACTGTTTTGACCGAAAAGCTTTCCGAAATACACAGCACACTGTTTGAATATGAATCAAAACTTTCACAAAGTGATTTTATAAAATTTATTGAAATTGAATATTCAAGGATAGGCGCCGAATCCAATATAACGCCGCGTGAGGTTATCAGAGATTTTATAGAATTACTCAATATTTTATACCAAAATCCCAAGATGACAGTTTCCGAGCTAATGCAATCAGATGATTTTGTGTATGCGAAATCCGAACTTGATTCTCAAGAAGTTCAAGACGAATTTGCAGAATTTGAGATATAGAAAAGGGGAAAATAATGAACGCGTTTGACAGATACGCACCATTTATAAAGGATTTTATCTATAAGAATGATTGGGAATCTTTAAGAGGAATACAGGTTGCAGCGGCAGAAGCCATATTTTATACTGATGATAATTTGTTGCTCAGCGCTTCTACCGCTTCGGGAAAAACGGAAGCGGCCTTTTTCCCGATTTTAACCTTATTTGATGAAGCTATGCCGCTTAGTGTAGGCGCAATTTATATCGGTCCCTTAAAAGCTCTTATTAACGATCAATTTTCCCGACTGAATGAGCTTTGTGAAGAAGCGCACATTCCTGTTTGGCATTGGCACGGAGACGTGGCGCAATCCCACAAGGAGAAGCTGCTTAAAAGTCCGTCCGGAATATTGCAAATTACTCCGGAGTCATTAGAAGCCCTTTTAATTCATAAACATTCATCAATAAAAAAATTATTCGGTGATTTAAGGTTTATTGTAATTGATGAAGTACATTCTTTGCTACGTGCCGATCGTGGCGGACAAACATTATGTTTAATAGAACGTTTATCTAAGTTAGCGGGAGTTAACCCGCGCAGAATAGGACTATCTGCAACAATTGGGGATCCTGAAGCAACGGGTGAATTTTTGTCCAGAGGTACGGGCAGGAAAACTTTAATACCGAACATAAAAGCGGAAAAGACACGTTGGCGGTTATCAATGGAGCATTTTTACGTATCGGGCCCACAAGCGGCAGAAGGTAAAGAAGTAAAAAATGCTTTGCCTACTCAAGACATTAAGACTGACATGGCTCCATTAAATGCCGATCCGGGTATAGGGTATATTTTTGAACATACCCGCGGAAAAAAGTGCCTGATTTTCACTAACTCACGTGAGGAATGTGAAGCGGTAACAACAACGCTCAGAGGATATTGCGAAGAAAACGGGGAAAGCGACCGTTTTCTTATACACCACGGTAATTTATCTGCTTCTTACCGAGAATCGGCAGAATCGGTAATGAAGGATGAAGAACAATTTATGTCTACAGTTACTACTGCCACTCTTGAACTTGGAATTGATATTGGCAGGTTGGAACGAGCATTCCAAATTGATGCGCCTTTTACGGTTTCTTCTTTTTTGCAGAGAATGGGCAGAACAGGTCGTCGTTCATCGCCTCCTGAAATGTGGTTTGTTATGCGCGAGGATATGCCTGAAGCGAGAGCTATGCTGCCCGAAACAATTCCGTGGAAACTACTGCAAGGAATTGCTTTAATACAGGTTTATAGAGAAGAACGTTGGGTTGAACCGCCGAACTTTAACAGACTTCCTTACAGTTTATTGTATCATCAAACAATGTCTGCGTTGGCTTCATCCGGTGAACTTTCTCCCGCCGCATTAGCCTCTAAAGTTCTTTCACTAACTTATTTTCATAAAATTTCGATGGATGATTATAAAGAATTATTGCGTCATTTGATATCCATTAATCATATTTCTAAAACTGATGAAGGTGGTTTGATAATAGGACTTGCCGGTGAGCGAATAATTAACTCATTTAAATTTTATGCTGTTTTTCAAGAAAATGAAGAATATACAGTTCGCTGGGGCTCTCAAGAACTCGGCACGATAGTTGTGCCTCCGCCTGTAGGCGAAAAAATTGCTATTGCCGGTCACGTTTGGATAGTCGAAGAAGTTGATTATAAGAGACATCTTGTGTATTGTGAAGAAGTGAAGGGTAAGGTACCTGCATTTTTCGGTTTGTGTCCCGGTGAGGTAAATACAAAAATTCTTGAACGCATGAAAAATGTGCTTATAGAAAAACAAGGCTATCCGTATCTTATGAGTAACGCAGTAGCGCGGCTCGAAGAAGCGAGACGGTCTGCTGCAACTTCGGACATTATATCTGAACCGCTTGTTTGTCTGGGCGGTAATATGTGGTGTTTGTTTCCGTGGCTCGGAAGTTATGCTTTCTTAGCAATGGAACGTTTTCTGAAACTTCGCTGCGCCGACAAATTAGGTATCACAGGTCTTGATTCTTGCAGACCTTACTACATACAGTTTAAAATGAAGGCCACAAAAGATGAATTTTTAAAAGTGGTTTTAGAAGAAATATCCAAGCCTCTTGAACCGTTAGAACTAATTTATCCGAACGAAGTTCCTGTTTTTGAAAAATATGATAAATTTGTACCCGAAAAGCTTATTAAAAAAGGTTTCGCATACGGAATTCTTGATATTGAAGGTATGAAAAATAGGGTGCTTTCGTGGAGCAACGAACAAGTCAGGACCTCCGGCTAAGCCGGAGGCTTGAATAGCCCTTCAAGGGCATTTTACAGACAAAACCCCTAAAGGGGCGCCGAAAGGTTTGCCGACTGCATTACTTTTTCGGGCTACCCCTCAAGGGGTTTTATTTATGCC
>JAZRKJ010000083.1:0-79683 GCA_045646245.1 Acutalibacteraceae bacterium | reverse complement strand
CGGCTTAGTTTTTTATGCCATGAAAACAGGATTTTTGCTTGATTTATACACATTTTATTCTATTTCTGTTAAAAAATTATCCGAGACTCACGGATTACCGTGAACCTCGGATTTTTTAGACTGTTTTTTTACAGCCCCTTTTTTCTATAAAAATCATTTGCGTTCCGATTCAATTTCGATTTTCTCATTTCCGAAAATCACTTTAACCGTACCGTCGGTATCGGTACGCAAAACATCTGCACCGTAATTATTTATACGTGAACAGGTTGTTTTATCAGGATGCTCTTTATTATTTTTATACCCTACCGATATTATGGCATGCTTTGGATCTACCGCTTCTATAAACTTCTGCGAAGAAGAATACTTACTACCGTGATTTCCAACTTTCAAAACGTCGCTTTTAAGATAAAGTCCGCGTTTTAAAAGGTTTTCTTCAACCAAATTTTCAGCGTCGGACATCATTAACACCTTAAAATCCCTGCACTTTGCAAAAATAACGGCACTGCGTTCGCTTACTATACTATAGTCAGGTGAATATGCAATAAAATCAAGAACAACATCACCAACGGTAACCGAAAGACCACGGCTAAGCTCTGAAAAATCAACGCCCGATTTCTTAATAATCCTTTCGGTAGCAGCGGCAATAACAAAATCGTCACTGCTCATATCAGAAATTTGGGGCATAATTACCTTTCTCACCGTAAAGTTATCTAAAACATCTCCGATTCCGCCAACGTGTTCTTCTTTCCATACGGTAAGAATAACCGCTTCTAATTCAGTAACGCCCATATTATTTAACAAACGGGATATACTGCCATCCTCACCATTTCCGGTATCAATAAGAACATGCTTACCGTTGCTTTTTACAAGTGTAGCATCACCGTAACCAACGTTCAGAAAGGTAATGCTGTCGGTTGTTTTATCAGTGGAATACGAAGACAACAACGGAAAAGAAGCACCTTCTAAAAACACGTTGACAAAAAACGGCGCTAATATAAATATCAACGCCGTTGAAATAATCATCAAAATCAATTTGTTGACAGATTTATTCTTCACGAGCTTCTCTCTCCATAAGTTCGGCCTGAGTAATAAGAACCTGTCTGGGTTTCGCGCCTTCGTGAGGACCTATAATTCCTCTTGCTTCCATTTGGTCCATAACACGCGCCGCTCTGCCGTAGCCAAGTTTTAATTTGCGTTGTAACATTGAGGTAGAAGCCTGACCCATTTCAACAACAACTCTGATTGCTTCGGGAAGCATTGGATCTTCATCACCCGAAGAATCACCGTCATCAACACTGCTACCGCCTTTACCCTTTTTCTGAGCTGCAGCAAGTCTTTCAATTTCGCCTTGAATTTCATCACTGTATTCGGAAGAACGGTTACCCTTAACAAAATCAACAACCTTTTCAACTTCCTCATCGCTGACAAAACAGCCTTGCAAACGTGCGGGCTTGGAGGCACCTACAGGATTAAAAAGCATATCACCGCGTCCAAGCAATTTTTCAGCACCGCCTATATCAAGTATAGTACGGCTATCAATTTGGGAAGCTACAGCAAAGGCAATACGTGTGGGAACGTTAGCCTTAATAACACCTGTGACAACGTCAACTGAAGGACGTTGAGTAGCAATAAGCAAGTGCATACCTGCAGCACGCGCCTTAGCGGCGATACGGTTAATGGAATCTTCTACTTCACCGGGAGCCGTCATCATAAGGTCAGCAAGCTCGTCAATGATAATGACAATTTGAGGCAATTTTTGCAAATCACTGTCAAGTTCGCAAAGACGGTTAAAGCCAACAAGGTCACGAACGTTATTATCGGCAAAAAGGCGGTAACGTTTTTCCATTTCGGTAACAGCCCAACCCAGAGCACCTGAAGCCTTTCTCGGATCGGTAACAACGGGAACAAGCAAATGAGGAATACCGTTATATATACCAAGTTCAACCACCTTAGGGTCAATCATTAAAAGTTTGACTTCATCGGGAGCGGCTTTATAAAGAATACTCATAATAATAGAGTTTATACAAACCGATTTACCCGAACCGGTTTGACCCGCAATAAGACCGTGAGGCATTTTAGCAATATCGGTTACTATTGGGTTACCGGCAATATCCTTACCCATAGCGACGGTAAGCTTGCTTTTAGAATTAACAAACGCGGCAGATTCAATAATTTCTCTAACACTAACGGTATTGGTGACTTTATTGGGAACTTCTATACCTACCGCCGCTTTGTTGGGGATGGGCGCTTCAATACGCACACCTGCAGCCGCAAGATTCAAAGCAATATCATCGGCAAGATTAGTAATTTTACTGATTTTAACACCCGCGCAAGGTTGAAGTTCGTAACGGGTAACGGTAGGGCCGCGGCTAATATCCATAATTCTTGTTTCAACACCAAAGCTTCTTAAAACTTCAACAAGCTTATTTGCCGTGGATTCAAGTTCAGCCTTTACCGAAACCTCACTATCAGCTTTTGGAGCATTAAGCAAAGTAATCGGAGGAAATTCGTACCCTTCATCCTCAACCGACATTGTATCAGCGATTTCTTCGGTAACGTTTTTAATTTCTTCAGCCGTTTCCTCTGCAGTTAGTTTTATTTTTTCAGGAGTAGGCTCTTTTACTTCTTCAGCCAATTCAGGCTCATCATATTGATATTCCGCATCTACAGACCCTTTTACATTTACGGGTGCGTCACTCTGTCCGTTAACACAAGCATCCACAAGACGTTTTTGACGTTCGTTAAGCGGCTCCTGCTTTTTAACGACCTCATCGTCAACAGGAATATCAACAAATCTTTTTTTACGTTTTTCTTCTCTGACTTCTTCAAAGGTTTCTTTAGCTTTACGTCCAACTGCATCAACCGGCTTTTTAGCACTTTTATAAAGACGCGCAACGCTTGTGCCGGTCATAATCATAACGGCGGCAACAAGTAAAATCACCATTACGATAACCGCGCCGGTTTTAGCAAAGAGTTGACACAAAAGATTACCAAAAACAGCCCCCAGCACTCCACCGTTTTTCCAGGTGGCAGCACCAAAAACCGAAACGATATGAGCGCCGTAACTAACAATTTCTTTAGTAGCAAAAACATCGGCAGCGGCACCTATCAGATAAACAAGCACACCTGCCTCTACGGCTTTGAGCTTTACGTTTGACTTTAACTTGTCCATAGAATAAGCAACGGTTAAAGCAATTATGTAAATGGGTACCAGGAAAGCGGTAATACCGAACAGACCAAATACCACATTATGAAGACTTAACCAAAACTTTTCGCCGGGGTACACCGCTAAAGCGAAAAGGAAAATCGACACAGCTAACCAAACAACCGCCATAAGCTGATTAACCGACGATTGCTGTTTAGCTGGCTTTTTATTAGTTTTAATGTTTTTCTTTTTAGTGTTTGCCATATTGCACCCCTTAAAGAGTTTTAATTATTTATCATTGAATAAAGCTTACCAAGAGCGTCACTTAAATTACCCAAAGAGTTTATAAGACCGCATTTTACAGCTTTTTCGCCGTCAAGGACCGAGCCAACATCAGTAACCATTTCCCCCGTGTTCATCAAAAGCGAAGCAAAATCCTCACTGCTGACAGACGAATTTTTAACGACAAAATCGGTAATGCGCTGTTGCATACGTTCAAAATGATTAAGCATTTGCGGAACGCCTATAACAAGCCCGTTCATTCGAACCGGATGAACTGTCATTGTCGCCGACGGGGCTATAAAAGAATAGTCAGCCGAAACCGCCAAAGGAACACCAATTGAATGTCCTCCGCCGAGAACCAAGGAAACGGTAGGTTTTTTCATTCCCGAAATAAGCTCAGCAATAGCAAGGCCTGCTTCCACATCACCGCCAACAGTATTAAGAATCACAAGAAGTCCTTTTATATCAGGGTCTTCCTCAATTGATACCAGTTGAGGAATAACGTGTTCGTATTTTGTAGTCTTTGTTTGTTCCGACAGTACCATATGCCCTTCAATTTCACCTATAATTGTAAGGCAATAAATACTTTTACCATTTTTGTTTAAGGTTACCGACCCCATATTTTTCAATTGGTCGTAATGACTGTTGATTTCTTTTTCGTTATTATCGGACATAAAATTACCTCCGATAATATTATTAGAAAAATACATGTAATTATTATACTATTTTCGCAAGAATTTTTCAAGACCTTACCAAAAATAGGATTGATATATTTTTTTATTGTGTTTTTTCCTTTTTTGTGATATAATTTTAAAGGTTAAAATTCAAATCCAAATCATTTAGGAGAATTTATCATGTCTAAAAAAGTTATTATTACAAGCGACAGTACTACCGACTTAAGTCCGGAACTCATTGAGCGCTACAACGTGCAAATATTACCTTTAGGTATCACTCTCGGCGGCAAACTCCACAGAGACGGTATTGATATCTCACCGGATTTAATTTATGAGCATTACGCTAAAACAAGTGAACTCCCCAAAACTTCCGCCGTTAACGTAGAAGAATGTATGGACTTTTTCAAACCTTATGTTGACCAAGGATATTCTATAGTTCACTTTTCCATTAGTTCCGAAATGTCTTCCACCTTCAACAATTGTCGTCTTGCTGCTATGGAATTCGACGACGTTTACGTAGTTGATACCAAAAACTTATCCACAGGCGGCGGCCTTCTTGTTATAAGCGCTGCTGAACTTGCGAATCAGGGACTTGAAGCAAAAGAAATTGCTGAAAAATGTGAGGAAATCGCCACAAGAATAGATGCTTCTTTTGTTATTGACAACCTTGAATTCCTCCACAAAGGTGGCCGTTGCAGTTCCCTTGAAGCATTTGGCGCAAACCTTTTAAATCTTAAACCCTGCATTGCCGTTCGCAACGGTAAAATGGGCGCTATTAAGAAGTACCGCGGAAAGTTTGGCAAAGTTCTTAAAGAATATATTAAAGATATGATTGGCGATGCTTCCGACATTGAATTGGACAGAGTTTTCGTTACTCATGCAGGTTGTGACCAAGAAATATGTGATGAATGTGTTGAGCTTGTTAAATCTTTAGCACCGTTTAAAGAAATTTTCTTCACACGCGCAGGCTCTACTGTTTCTTCACATTGCGGTAAAAATACTTTAGGCGTTCTCTTTATAAGAAAAAGCAAGGTAGAGTAATTTATCACTTTCTGTGCTTTTGCATATAATAAAAGCAGGAGCGCAAAAGGATATCCGTTTAAAGTCGGCGGTAATGATTCGTTATCCACAGAATCACCGACAACAGCTCCTTTAATATACAAAAATACCCGGAAATTATCCGGGTATTTTTATTTCTATTCAGGTTTGTGATAAGTGGGTACGTATTTCTTAACCCAATCACGAATATCTTCCCCTTCGTCATATATATGCTCTTTGTGGGCATCCAGACTGTTAAGGAATGCGTCTTCATCAAAATCAATAGGCTTACCGATATAAATAAGCTTATTTTCGGTTTGAGTAAGGCCTTCTTCACTCATAAGAAGTTCTTCATATTTCTTTTCACCGGGGCGAAGTCCGGTAAATTTAATATCAATATCAACGTAAGGGGTAAAACCGGAAAGACTTATCAGGTTTTCGGCAAGATCGACAATTTTAACCGGTTCACCCATATCAAGAACAAATATTTCCCCGCCCTTAGCGTTACCGCCTGCTTTAAGCACCAAGGATACTGCTTCGGGAATGGTCATAAAATAACGAATTATGCTGGGGTCGGTTACAGTAACGGGACCGCCTTCGGCAATTTGCTTTTTAAAGAGCGGAACGACACTTCCGTTACTGCCGAGAACGTTGCCGAAACGTACGGCTACGTATTCGGTTTTGCTCTTTTTATTATAAGCTTGTACAACCATTTCACACATACGTTTGGAAGCGCCCATTATGTTAGTGGGATTAACTGCTTTATCAGTAGAAATAAGCACAAAGCGCTCCGTACCGTACTTATCAGCGGCACGAACGGTTTTAAGAGTTCCGAAAACGTTATTTTTAATCGCTTCATTAGGGCTGTCTTCCATCAAAGGAACATGTTTGTGAGCAGCCGCATGAAAAACTATATTTGGGCGAAAATCTCTAAAGATTTGCTCCATTCTTCTAGTATCACGAACAGAACCGATACGAACGTCAAGGTTTAATTCGGGATAAGTGCGGAGAAGCTCGTTTTGAATGTCGTAAGCATTATTCTCGTAAATATCGAAAATAACAAGTTTTTCGGGTTTGTTAGCCGCAATTTGACGGCAAAGCTCACTACCAATAGAACCGCCGCCACCGGTTACCAAAACGGTCTTTCCGGAAATATACTCTTTTACATTTTCTGTTTCAAGTTTAATTGGTTCTCTACCTAAAAGTTCTTCGATTTCTACGTTACGAACACTTTTGGCAGTAACATCTTTGGAAGATTCAATTTGATAAACCGAAGGCAGTGTTTTAAGCCTGCAACCTGTTCTTTGACAAATTTTCAAAATCTTAGACTTTTCTTCAGCGGGACAGGAAGGAATACAAAAGATAATTAAATCAATTTCCTTTTCTTTCGCAAGACGTATAATATCGTGCCTTGTACCCATAACCTTAACATTATTAACCAAAAGTCCCTTTTTGTTAGGGTCATCGTCAATTAAGCAAATAGGCTTGGCGCCGCCGTAATAAGCACTTTCTTTCATATTGTTTAAAAGAAGCGAAGCACCGTCGCCAGCGCCGATAATCATAATGTTACCGTTAACTTCGCTTTTGGTTTGCTTCTTTAATCTATGGCTGAATTTTAAAACTTCACGTAACAGAAAGCGTTCCGCAATAATGAAGACAGAAACAAAAAACGGCGCCGAAACAAAAATCGAACGCGGAAAAACGGTATCAATCCCGTTAGGAACGTATGCCGAATAAATAAGACATACCGCAAAACAGAAGGCAGATGCTACAAACGAAGCAAGAGCAATATGTCCAAGTTCCCGAAGGCCGGCATAATGCCAAATAGTCCTGTACAGCCTAAAAGCCCAAAAAACAAATAAAAAAATAACGACTACAACAGGGAGAAGAACCAGAATGTTTCTGGCAATATCATTACTGTTGAAAATGCTTTTTAGAGAAAAATCAAAACGCAGATAAAGCGCAAATAAGAACGAAAAAGTCACAATGACCGCATCTACTACAGCCAAAGTGATGAAACGAAAAGCTTGTTTTAATCCATTCACAAAAAGACCCCTTTACGTAACATTACCATTATATAATAGCACAGATAAAAAATTTTTTCAACAAGAAAATAAAGGCAAGCCTAAGCCCACCTTTATTTGACAAGTATTCTGTTGGTGAAAAGAAAGATTATATACGCACCTGCAACGTTTAAAATAAGGTCATCTATGTCACATACTCCCGTCATAAATACCAGTTGCAATATTTCAACAACTATGACGGTGGAAATCGTTGTAAGCAAAAACCAATATATCTTTTTAAAGCAACCGAAAAAATACGGTAAGAAAAAGCCAAAAGGCATAAACGCCGCAAAATTCCCCATTAAGTTAACTGATAAAGCGTATAGAGAAACGTTACCTGCCATAAAGCCTTTTACGTAAAGAATAACAGTAGCAAAGGGGCGAAAATTTGTATGGTTACAAACAAAAGCTTCAAGTTCGCTCAAATACCCCGAACCAAAAAGGTGAAAACTTCTTCCGTAATAATCTGCAAAAAACAAAAAATAGCAAAGTATAGCAACATAAAGAATAAAAATAATTTTCAGAACGGCACGAAGCTTTACCCTATTCAAATTAAATCCACCCCTAAAAATCAGTCAAGTTCAATAGCGCCGGTGTAAAGTTTATAATAAGTTCCTTTTTGAGCCAGTAAATCATCGTGGTCGCCGCGTTCAATAATTTTCCCTTGCTCCAAAACCATAATTGCATTTGCGTTTCTGACAGTAGAAAGCCTGTGCGCAATTACAAAGGTTGTTCTGTCTTTCATAATTCTGTCCATACCATGTTCAATGTGACGTTCGGTTCGTGTGTCAACAGAACTTGTAGCTTCATCAAGAACAAGAATTGGAGCCTTAGACAGTGCCGCTCTTGCGATATTTAAAAGCTGGCGTTGACCTTGGGAAAGATTAGCGCCATCCCCTTCTATAACCGTATCGTAGCCATTTTCAAGACGCATTATAAAGGAATGAGCGCTGGCAATTTTCGCCGCATCTTCTACTTCCGCATCGGTAGCATCTAACCTGCCGTAGCGAATATTTTCCCTAATTGTTCCTGTGAATAAATGAGTATCCTGAAGCACCATTGCAATATTATTACGCAAAAAGTCTTTATCATAATCTTTTACGTCTATTCCGTCTATGGTAATGCTTCCTTCGTTTGTATCGTAAAAACGGTTAAGAAGATTTGTAATGGTAGTTTTACCCGCACCGGTAGAACCAACAAACGCAATTTTCTGTCCGGGCTTTGCATAAAGAGAAATGCCGTGAAGAACTTTCTTGTCTGCAACGTATCCGAAAGAAACGTTATTTAGCACAACTTCACCCTTTATGGGAGTGGTAAGATTTTTACCGCTTCCTTCACTTTCGCCCTGCATATCCATAATGGCGAAAACTCTTTCAGCACCCGCCAGAGCGGCAAAAACGGTGGACATTTGCATTGAAATATTGTTTATTGGCATAGCAAACTGTTTTGAATAGCCCGCAAAAACAGTAAGTGCGCCCGGAGTAAAGCCGGTAGTTGCCATAAGAATACCACCGACGCCAACCGTTATGCCATAAGAAACTTGACTTGTATTACCCATAATCGGACCCATGATACCACCGAAGAACTGTGCCTTAAACTGCTTTTCACGAAGTTCTCCGTTCAAAAGTGAAAATTCATCAACACAGTCTTTTTCATGGTTAAACACCTTAACAACCTTTTGACCGTTAACTGTTTCTTCAATATATCCGTTAACAGCGCCCAAAGCCGCTTGCTGACCGCCGTAATACTTTGAACTGCTTTTTCCTATGAGTCCGCCGAGTTTTGCAAATACCGGAACAAAAAGCACCGTTACAAGGGTTAAAATCCAGTTTGTAGAAACCATAAAGACAAAAGTACCTATTAGCGTTATAAAACCGGAAAACACCGACACAAGCGAATTATTAAGCATTACGTCAATATTATCAACGTCGTTTGTAAAGCGGCTCATAACCTCACCCGTTGGGTGAGAATCAAAATACGAAACGGGTAAGGTTTGCATTTTAGCAAATAAATCACTTCTGATTTTTTCTACAGAATTTTGGGAAACCGTAAGCATTAATCGGGTTTGAATATAGGTTGCAATAACACCTATGAAATAAACCGCCAGAAGAATAGCAAGAGCAATTATAATATAGTGCGTAACCGTTGCGTTTTCACCCGCAATTTTAGTGATAAACGTATCAGCAATTCTTTCCATTTTACTCATTGAGTAATCAGCGTTAGGGTTAATTTCAAGAGTAATTTTGTTAATAACGGGAGCCAACATATAAGAGCCTATCAAGCTTGTAACTGTGGAAAAAATCATAGCAATAGCCACAAACACAAGAAGAATTTTATATTTACCAACGTATGAAAGCAGTCTCCCTATAGTTTTGGCAACATTTTTCGGTTTACCCTTTGCTCCTCTGTGGCCGTGAGGACCGCCGCCACGAAGAGAGGTACCGTGAGAAACAGAGGTGTACTGTTCTTTAAGTTTTTCTAAACTTCTAGCCATTTATCTCACGACTCCTTTCCACGCATTTGCGACTGGTAAATTTCCTTGTACTCAAGGTTGCGTTCCATTAAGTCGGTATGGTTACCGATACCGGTAATTTCCCCTTCGTTCATTACCACAATCATATCTGCTTCCATTACCGAAGTAATTCTTTGCGCAATAATAATTTTAGTTGTACCCGAAAGAGTTTCTTTAAAAGCCTTTCTTATAAGCGCTTCTGTGGCTGTGTCAACGGCGCTTGTAGAGTCGTCAAGTATTAGTATTTTCGGTTTTTTCAGCAACGCTCTCGCAATACAAAGCCTTTGTTTTTGACCACCGGAAACGTTAGAACCGCCTTCACCCAAAGAAGTATTGTAGCCATCCTTAAAACTATTTACAAATTTATCGGCCTGAGCACTTTGTGCCGCTGTGCAAATTTCTTCAGCAGAAGCTTCCATATCGCCCCAACGAAGGTTATCTTCAATACTACCCGAAAAAAGCACGTTTTTTTGTAAAACCATACCTACGTCTTCACGTAAGTTTAACAGACTGTAATCTTTAACGTTTACTCCGTCAACAAGTATTTCACCTTCGTCACAGTCATAAAGACGGGGTATCATAGAGACCAGAGTAGTCTTACCGCAACCCGTAGAACCTATAATACCGACAGTGCTTCCGCCTTTTATTTTCAGGTTTATATTTGATAATACTTTATCAGTACTGTTCTTATAATAGCGGAAAGATACGTTTTTAAATTCAACGTCGCCGTTTTCAATGCGTTTTTCCGGATAGTGAGCGCCGTTATCATTTATGTCAACCTCTTCTTCCAGAACCTCTTTAATACGTTTAGCCGAAGCAAAAGCACGTGAAGAAGATATTAAAAGCATTGTTATCATCATTAACGAAAACAGAATTTGAGTAACGTAGGTAACAAAAGCCGAAAGGTCGCCTACGGGCATACTTCCGTCAAGCACCATTTCACTTCCGAACCAAACAACCGCAACAATTGTAAGGTTCATAAACAAGGTATTCATTGGCTGCATAAATATAACCGTTTTCATAGCCGACATACCCGCTTTTTTAAGCGAAGCGTTTGCTTTTGCAAATTTAGAGTTTTCGTAACCTTCTCTTACAAAAGATTTAACAACCCTTTGGTTGGAAACGTTTTCCTGAACCGTGTTGTTAAGTTGGTCTATTTTGCTTTGCATTATTTTAAAACGAGGGAAGCCCATTGAAATAAGTAAAGCAATTGCAATAAGCATTAAAGGTATAGATACTGCAAAAACAGTAGCAAGGCTTGGATTTAAAGAAATTGCCATAATAAGAGCGCCTATAAGCATACCGGGGCTTCTGAGCGCCATACGTAAAAGCATATTAACAAAGTTTTGAAGCTGTGTAACGTCATTTGTGGTTCTGGTTACAAGAGAACCGGTTGAGAATTTATCAATATTAGAAAAGGAAAAGCTTTGGATTTTTTTATAAACATCACGGCGAATATCACTTGCAAAATAAACCGCCGCTTTAGCGCCGAAATAGGAACCTCCAACGCCCCCCAACATCATAACCAGAGCAACACCAACCATAGCAAGACCTATACCAATACTTCCCGCAACGGTTAAAGTACCGTCTTTAGCAAGATTTATAATGCGGGAAAGCAAAAAAGGCATAAGAACTTCACCGATAACCTCAATAATCATACAAACGGGTCCGGTTACAAAATAAGCGATATACGGTTTGACGTACTTAAGCCAATATTTCATATTACATTATCCTTTACAAAAAATTACCATAATATTTTATCAAAAGATATTTTTAATTTCAATAGTATTCACACAAAATTAACATATTGACAATATATATTTTTTTAAGTATTATATTACTATATTTAAGGAGGTTATGACAATGGCTAAACTCAGAGTAAAATGTCCCAATTGCGGCGACGTTAACAACATTCACGTAAACACCACCCTTTGCCCAAAATGCAACCGTCCTCTTAATATCCCACCCGACGGATGTATTTACCTTTACCGTCAAGGTTCTCCTTACGGCGTAGCCGGTGGCTTTGGTATATACATAGACGGGGTTCCTTACGGTCACATCGGTAACAAAGAAACACTTTGCATCCCACTTCCTTACGGCGTACACAACGTTCACTGCGCCGTTGGAATGAGCCGTAACTGTAAAGATTTACAAGTAAATTTAACCCCGCAGTTCCGCCACGCTTATGCAAAGGTATACATTAAACCCGGCTTTTGGACCAACGACTTTGTTGTTGAGCCCTTAGACCCCAACCTAATTGATTTAAGAGTGGACTAAAGCACAATAAAAGCGACTGTTTAACAGTCGCTTTTATTTTTAAGTAATTCTTCAGCCGAAGCAAGTACCGTTTCGCTAACGTTAATTCCACCCATAATACGGGCGATTTCTTTTACTCGCTGTTCATCAGTTATTAAGGAAACGTCGGTATAAGTTCTTCCGGCTTTTTCGTCCTTTGTTATAAGCAAATGGTGATTTGCAGCAACGGCAATCTGAGCTAAATGAGTCACGCAAATTACCTGGTGGTTATTTGAAACCTTCTTTAACTGATTAGCTACCATATCGGCAGTTCTTCCGCTTATACCCGAATCGATTTCATCAAAAATCAATGTGTCAACCTCGTCCTTTTCAGCGAGAACACTTTTAATTGAAAGCATAATTCTTGAAAGTTCGCCGCCCGAAGCAATTTTGGAAAGAGGCTTTTTGCTTTCACCTTTATTGGCAGAAAACAAAAACTGAATAACATCGCAACCGTTTTTGCCGTATTTCCCCTGAACTTGTTCAACCGAAATTAAGGCAGATGGCATGCTTAGTTTAGTGAGTATATCTTTAACTTGTGTTTCGAACAGTTTTCCCGCTATTTCACGTGATTTGCTGAGTTTTTCTCCGGAAGAAACAAGCGCATCACGGGCTAAAAGAAGCTGTTCTTCAAGACGTTCGATTTCCTCATCATTAAACATTATGGCGTTTAATTCTTTAGTTGCATTTTCTAAAAAGGACAGCATTTCCTTTTCGTCTTTACCGTATTTTAAGGAAAGAGTTTTTAAGTAAGATAGCCTGTCCCCTATTTTATCAACGTCGTAGTCGTCGGAAGAAAGTTCTTCTATTCTTTTTTCAATTGCTTCACTGCAATAATTAAGATTTTCCAGCGCGTCAAGGAGTTTTTCCTGCTCTTGGTTCAGCGTATCGTCGCCCAGCACAGATATGCTGTGTACGGCGTTTTTAAGAAGCTCCAAAGCGCCTCCTTCATCATCGAAATTACAAATAAAACGTTTAACGTTATTTAAGTCTTTAATCCTTTTTTCAGCACTTTTAGCAACGCTTAAGCGGGATTTAAGCTCTTCCATTTCCCCTTCTTTAAGATCAGCAGAGGTAAGTTCTTTAATCTGATAATTTAAAAGGTCGATTTTACGAAGCTTTTCGTCTTCGTTCATTTCTAAGTTTTTAAGAGACTTTCTGATATCGTTAAACTCTTTAAATTTTTCTTTATAATTCAAAAGAAGTTCTTCATTTTGGGCGATTTTATCCACAAAAATGTAGTGATTATCCGAATTAAGTAAAGACTCGTTATCGTGTTGACCGTGAATGTTAACAAGTAACGGTGATACTTCTTTTAAAAAAGTGGCGTTTACGGGAACACCGTTTACTTTAACGTAACCTGCTCCGCTGACACTCAGCTTTCTTTCAATAATGTAGTTACCATCGCAATCTGCAGTAATACCGGAATCACTGAAAATTTCAGCCGCCTCGTCGGGAAGGAGTGAAAAAACCGCTCTTACAAAAGCGTTATCACACCCGTTACGGATAATTTCTTTGGAAGTACGGTGACCAAGTACTGCAAGAAGAGAGTCAATAATAATCGACTTTCCCGCGCCGGTTTCGCCCGTAAGCACGTTAAGACCTGATGAAAATTCAATTCCAGCCCTTTCAATTACGGCAATATTTTCAATATGCAAAAATTTAAGCATAGAAAAATCAATCCTTACACATACTAATCAGTCTTTCGGTGAGTTGCTTGGCAATTTCGGGAGTTTTGGTAATAATGAGTATTGTATCATCTCCGGCAAGACTGCCCATAATCATACCCGAAAAAAAGTAATCCACAGCAACGCAAGCGCCGCTTGCCATACCCGTGTAGCACTTAATGACAATATCGTTAAAAGCGCAGTCAACCGAAATTACCGAGCGCTTAAAAATAGCGTTATAGTGGGAATCCGATTCCCTTTCGCCTAATTTTTCATCTCTCATCTGAGAAACGTAGCGGTAGTTGCCGAAAGAATCCAGCGCTTTTATAATACGCAGCTGTTTAATATCACGGGAAACGGTAGACTGGGTAACGTTAAAGCCCAACTGGTTTAGCGCTTCCTGAAGCTCGTCTTGGGTTAGAAATGCCCTGTCACGAATAAGCTCAAGTATTTTTTCTTGACGTTTGTTCTTCATAAAAAAGTCCGCCTTTATCTGAATTTTTCCGAAAGAGTTTTATAAAAAGAGCGCTTGGTAAGTTTAATTAAAGAAATTTTATTTTCGTTTTTGGTAATAAAAATTTCGGTAAAGGGTTTTACCGTAAAGGAACGTCTGCCGTCAATAAGCAGATATACGTCACTTTTCTTCATAGAAAAGGCTTTAAACTTTACGGTGGTGTCGCCGCTTAAAATAATAGGCTTTGCGCTGAGTGAATGGGAGCAAATAGGCGTAATAATAATATTGTTTATTGCAGGGTCGATAATAGGACCACCTGCCGACATTGAATAAGCGGTGGAGCCTGTGGGAGAGGAAATGATCAGTCCGTCGGCACGGTAGTTTATGGGTTCGTCGTCAATATAGGCGGAAATATCAATTAGTCGGGACATAAATCCGCTTGAAATAACGGCGTCGTTTACAGCGGTATATTCTGCAACAGTCTGACCGTTTTCCTTTACCTTTACCGAAAGGGACATACGCTTTTCAACGTCATATTCCCTGCTTTTCAGTTTGCTTATTAAGTGAAGTTGATTGGCTTCAAGATTGGCAAGAAAACCAAGTCTTCCCGCATTTATACCTAAAATCGGCTTATTGTGAACCGCCGCAAGCTTTGCGTAACGGATAATTGTTCCGTCGCCCCCAACGGTTATTAAAACGTCGCTGACCTTAAAAACTTCCTCTTCGGGAATTGATTCATAGCCTAAATAAGAAATATAATCGGGCAAATAAGCTTTCATTCCGTTATCCCTAAGAATAGGTTTTAATTTTTCCATAACCTCGTTAACGCCGCGTTTATCAAGGTTTGGCAGTAAACCGATTACCATAAATAATCTCCTTTTATCAGTTAAGTTCTTGGTACGATTCTTCCACAACCTGCTCCGCTGTAACACCGCAACTGTTAACGGGAGAATCGTTTTTTTCTATAAAGCAAAGATATTCAATATTTCCCTCAGGTCCTTTTACGGGAGAAAAGGTTAATCCCAAAAGAGAAAATTGATTCTCAGAAATCAGATCAATAATTTTTTTAATAACGGCGATATGTACATTTTTATCCCGTACAACGCCCTTTTTACCAACGTTTTCTTTGCCTGCTTCGAATTGAGGTTTAATAAGGCAAACCGCCTTTGCGTTATCTTTCATCAAAGTTCGCATAACGGGTAAAATTAGGGAAAGAGAAATAAACGAAACGTCAACGCTTGCAAAATCGAGAGGAGTGTCTACCTGCTCCTTTGTAACGTAACGGAAGTTGGTTCTCTCAAGGTTAATAACTCTTTGGTCACAGCGAAGCTTCCAAGCAAGTTGACCGTAACCTACGTCAATGGCGTAAACCTTTGAAGCGCCGTTTTGCAACATACAGTCGGTAAAACCGCCCGTAGAAGCACCAATATCGGCGCAAACGCAGTTTATAAGGTTTATCGGAAAAACCTTCATAGCCTTTTCAAGTTTTAGTCCGCCACGGCTGACATAAGGAAGCTTTTCACCCCTGACTTCAATTATATCCGACTCTTTAACGGTGTCGCCCGCCTTGTCGCATTTTTGATTATTGACGTAAACAATACCTGCCATAATAAGGGCTTTTGCCTTTTCACGGCTTTCAACGTGACCGCCGTTCACAAGAGCAACGTCAAGTCTTAATTTTTCGCTCACGAAATTACTCCAATCATAGTCTCTTTAGAAAGACCGCATTTTTTAAGCTGAGAAGAAAGGTCAGCAGTTTCAACGAAATCATCGTTGACGGCGTTTAAAGTCACCTTTCCGCAGAACCCCGCCAAAGCAAGGCGGGAAATAATCTTTTCGCCAATACCGCCCGAACGGATACCTTCCTCAAATATAGAAACCTTTTTATACTTTGAAAGTAAAGTTATTAAATTATCCGAAACAGGATAAACCTTATTAAGCTTTATAAAGGTGCATCCGGTATCCTCTGCCGCGTCTAAAGCGTCGAATGACAGTCTTCCGAATGTAAGAAGAACCGTATCGTTCCCCTGCTTTATTACATCAAAATCCTCCCCTGTATACGGGAAAACATCTTTCTTCGCCTCACTCCCTCTACCGTAACGAACCGCTACAGGAGAATGAATTTCTGCAGTATTTTTTATGGTATTTTCAAGTTCATCGAAGGAAGCGGGAGAATACACCGTCATACCGGGTATAGAGGAAAGGAAGGATAAATCAAAAAGTCCGTGATGGGTTTTTCCGTCCTCACCTACAAGCCCTGCTCTGTCCACAAGCAAGCGAAGCGGTAAAGAAGCAATAGCGGCGTCATGAATTATTTGGTCGTAAGACCGTTGCAAAAAAGATGAATACACTGCAAAATAAGGCTTTAAACCACCTTTTGCAAGAGCAGATGAAAAGGTAACGGCGTGTTCTTCGGCAATACCAACGTCAAAAAAGCGGTCACTAAACTTCTGTGAAAATTCGTTAAGCCCCGTTCCGCCGGTCATAGCAGCGGTAACGGCGCATATTGATTTATCCTTTTCCGCCATTTCACAAAGGGTTTTACCCGCAATAAAAGAATAATCAATTTTAGGTGTGGGCGAAACTCCTTCTTCTCTGTTAAAGGCGGATACGCCGTGGTATCTTCCGGGATCGTTTTCAGCAAACGAATAACCCTTTCCCTTCACCGTAACAACGTGAACTATTGCAGGACGGTCCTGATTTTTGGCAATGGTAAGAATATTTTCAACTGCTTTAAGGTTATGACCGTCAACGGGACCAAAATAATTAAGACCTAAGCCTTCAAAAACGTTACTGTGATAAATCGCATTTTTAAGTACTGTTTTAGACCTGAAAAGTAAACGGTACAGTCCTTTACCGATAAGTGGTAATTTGTTAAGGAAACGGCTCAAACGCCCCTTAAAGGAATGATACCCCGCTTTAAGGCGGATTTTGTTAAGGTGACGGGCAAGAGAACCAACGTTTTGGGAAATCGACATTTCGTTATCATTAAGCACCAAAACAAGTTTTGCTTTGTCGGCGCCGATATTGTTAATGGCTTCAAATACCATACCTCCGGTCATGGCACCGTCACCGATAATCGCAACGGCTGTTCCCTTTTCTCCCGAAATAGCCTTTGCTTTATAAAGTCCGTAAGCGAAAGAAACCGAATTACTGCTGTGTCCGCTGATATATGCATCGTGTTCTGATTCTTTGGGGTTCATAAATCCCGAAAGTCCGTTTTGCTTACGAATGGAAGAAAAGCTTTCAAAACGCCCCGTTAAAAGCTTATGAGTATAGCTTTGGTGGCCAACGTCGAAAATAAGGGCATCGGTAGGAGAATCAAACACCCTGTGCAGAGCAACGGTAAGCTCCACCGTACCCAAATTAGAGGCAAGGTGTCCGCCGTTACTTGAAACATTTTCTATAATGCAGTATCTTATTTCGTCGCATAGAAGACTTAATTCTTCACTGCTCATAGATTTTAACTGCTTTGGATTTTTTATGTTATTTAAAATCTTATATTCCAAAAAATCATTCCTTAATTTTTTCGCTTTGCAAGATAAAGGGTAAGTTCCTTTAAAAAGGAAGTATCGCCCTCAAAAGCGTCAAGGCATAAAAGCGCCTTATTAGTCAATTCTTCCACCATTTCTTCGCATTTATTTATACCGTAAAGGCGGCAAAATGTGGATTTATTATTTTTTTCATCACTGCCTGTAGGCTTGCCCAAAGCTGCCAAATCGCCCTTTAAGTCTAAAATATCATCAACTATTTGAAACGAAAGACCCACGACCTTGCCGTATTCGTCGGCAGCGTTTGTTAACTGCTGATTTGCCCCCGCAAGTATGGTTCCTATTTTGGCGGCAGCGCGTATAAGTCCGCCCGTTTTTAAAAGGTTAAGTTCGTTTATAACTTCACCGTTAACGCGTTTCCCTTCGCTTTCAAGGTCAATAACCTGACCGCCCACCATTCCTTTGTAACCCGCAAGCGAAGATAGTTCGCCAATTGCGGAAACTACCCTTTCAGGCGGAATAGTATTTGTTTTACTTGCAACGGTAAAGGCGTGAGTTAATAGACCGTCCCCTGCAAGAAGTGCCATATCTTCACCGAAAACTTTGTGATTTGAAGGCTTTCCGCGGCGCATATCATCGTCATCCATACAAGGCAAATCATCGTGGATAAGCGAATAGGTGTGAATCATTTCAAGAGCAACAGCAAAGGGCATTGCGTCCCCAAAGCCATTACACGCCTTAAAAAATTCAAGAAGCAAAACCGGACGGATACGTTTACCTCCTAAAAGAAGGCTATACCTCATAGCGTTAGTTACGGTTTTATAGTTGCTTTCTTCAAAGGGCAAATAAAGGTTAATTGCCTCTTCAATTTTTTCGTTATAATCTTTTAAAATACTGTTAATCACTGTCTTCTGCCTTTTCAAGTTCACTGATTTCTATTATTTTAAGCTTCGCCTTGCTTAACAGCTCGGTACAGTTCTTTGAAAGAACCATAGCCTCTTCATAAAGCTTAATGGATTCGTCCAAAGAACATTCACCGTCCTCCAGTTTTTTTGCAATTGCCTCAAGGGCTTTTAAAGACTCTTCAAAGGTCATAGTATTACTCCTTATTCATTACCGTACAATCAAGGTTGCCGTTTGACAGCCGAAGCTTAATATTATCGCCCACGTTAACCTGCTCTGTATTTACAAGAGGTTTACCGTTTATTTCACCGAAAAGGAAACCTCTTGAAAAGGTTTTCATAGGGCTTAACGCTTCTATTCGAGAAACCACACCCGAAAGCCTTACGGATTCGGTATTATACTTTCCCTTTATAACCGAAGCAATTTTATCGGCAGTTTTATCAAGAGAAAGCAATTTATCCTCAAAAATCTTTTCCGGCTTACTTAAAACGGGACGGGAAAGAAGCATTTTAAGTCTCATTCCCAAATAATCATTTTTTCTGCTTAAAGCGATTCTGCATCTACCCGTAATTTCCTTTAGTTTTATTTTATAATCTTCCCCGTCGGGAACGGCAAGTTCAGCCGCAGCCGAAGGAGTAGGAGCCCGTAAATCTGCTACCATATCGCAAATGGTGACATCTGTTTGGTGGCCTACAGCCGAAATAACCGGTACGGGAGACTCATAAATTTTCCTTGCTAAAGCTTCGTCGTTAAATGCATCCAAATCTTCGCTGGAGCCACCGCCTCTGCCGATAATAACGGTATCAATTTTATTTGACAGGTTATACACTCGTTCAAGCGCCGCAATAAGCTCCTTTGCAGCGTTATCGCCTTGAACCGAAGCAGAAGAAAGAACCACTTCACAAAGCGGAAAACGCCTGGACACTATATTCAAAATATCTTGAAGAGCAGCACCGGTACCCGAAGTAACAACCGCTATTCTTGAGGGCAAAGGATTAATTTTCCGTTTAGACTCCGCACTGAAAAGCCCTTCGGCGGCCAGTTTTTCTTTAAGTAATTTAAGGGCTAACAGTTTATCACCAACGCCGTCTTCGTCCACCGATTCAGCGTAAAGCTGATAACCGCCATCCCTTTCATAAATTGAAACACGACCCGAAACAACAACCTTTACTCCGTCCTTTAAATCAAGACGGCAACGTTCGGCGTTACTTTTAAACATTACGCATTTAATTGAAGCACTGCCGTCACTTAAAGTAAAGTAAAGATGACCGCTGGCGTAATGACGTTTAAAATTGGTGATTTCCCCGCTGACTCTGCAGGAATAAAGGCGCGGATCGGTTTCAAGTAAAGACTTTACGTAAAGATTTAACTGACGAACGGTTATTGAGTTTTTAAAAGTGTCAGTCATTGCTTTTCAGCTTCCTTTGCAATGGTACCCAAAATACCGTTGGCGAAAGAAGCGTCTTTTTCGGTAGCGTACTTCTTAATGAGCTCTACAGCTTCGTTTATGGAAACCGAAAGAGGAATTTCTTCTTTATAAAGGATTTCATAAATTGCAATTCTCATAGCCGCAAGACCTACTTTTGAAATACGGCTTATTGACCAGCCCTTTGAGTTTTTGGCAATAAGGGAATCAATTTGCTCAGCATTTGCATAAACACCCACGGCAACTTCCCTAACGTATTCATTTTCAATATAGTCTCTGGCTTCAATAGCGCAGTCAAAGATTTCTTCCATTGTTTCACTTCGGAACATCTTTTCGAACACTAAAATAAAAGCTTGTTCTCTTTCTTCACGTCTGTTCATAAGGCACCTACCTGATTACTCATAGTTATACATAATATATTATATAATATTTTGCATAAATTTGCAAGTAATTGTTGCATTAAAATAAATATACTTGTAAAATAGTCGAATACTTGGTATAATAGTTTGCGAATAGGGGGAATTATTATGTCAAAAGGATTCAGAAAAAGTCTTTTCGGCTTTAACCCAAGTGACGTTTTAAGCTACATTACCGCCGCTGATAAATCGGCTAAGGATAAAACCGATGAGCTTTCAGCCAAGGTTAAAATGCTTGAAGCAGCAGTTAGGGATCTTACCGAAAAGAATAACGAGCTTTCCGCTAAAAACGCCGAATACGAAAGCAAAAAGGAACAAATCCGTCTTATGAGCGAGAACGTTGCCCGTATGTATTTATCGGCAAAAACCACATCTCAGCTTATGGTTGAAAAAGCTGAGGAAAGCCGTAAGCTTATTGAAAAGGAAAACGCCGAACAGCTCATCACCCTTACAAAAACCAACGAATCAATGCAAGAAGTTCGGGAACAAATCACTTCGACGGCTGAAACTTATTCTAAAGAACTTTTAGAACTTTGTTCTTCCCTTGAAGCTATAAAAAACGAAATTGACAAAAATGAAAAGGATACCGAGGAAGCCGTTAAGCAATTCAGTGACCTTGTAAATAAGCAAATATGAAGGTTTACCATATAGATACCAATTCCCTTCCACAATACGCCAAAAAGCTGGTTACAGGTGATAAAGTGTATTTAAGCGGAACTGTTTATACATCCCGTGATGCCGCTCACCAACGCATCTTCGAAGCAATTGAGAAGGGCGAAAAGCTCCCTTACGAAATTAAAAATTCGGTTGTTTATTATGCGGGGCCAACCCCAACCCCTGAAAATCTTGCAATCGGCAGTTGCGGGCCTACCACTTCGGGAAGAATGGACTCATACTCCCCTGCTTTACTTGATATGGGACAGATTTGTATGATAGGCAAAGGTGAAAGAAACAAAGAGGTTGTTGATGCAATTGTACGCAACAAAGCCGTTTATCTTTGCGCTGTTGGCGGCGCGGGCGCCCTGGCAGCTAAATGTATTGATTACTGCGAAGTAATCGCTTATGAAGATTTAGGGTGCGAATCGGTCAAAAAACTTCATTTTAAAGATTTTCCCTTGACTGTTGCAATAGACAGTTTCGGCAACAATATTTTCGAGCATTAAAAAAGAAAAGCGGTTTATAACCGCTTTTCTTTTTTATCTTTAAGTTGTATAAGTATTCCCAAAACAATAAGTACAAGGCCGATTATCGCTTCGCCGCTTATTTTTTCTTTCAGTATAATCGACGTCCAGACCAGCGAAAGAAATGGTGTTATGTAGGCGAGATTTGCTATTTTAGCGGTTTTTCCGCCTTCGCTCAGCGCTAATGCCCAACAGGTCGTACCGGTTGCAAGGCAGAAAATTCCGTTATAAGCAAGGCCTAAAAGCTCTGCCGAGCCGAGGGAAAATTTATCTCCCGAGACTAAAATCCAAAGTCCGGTCACCACAAAGGTGTTAAAGTAATAAATCATTGAAGAAATCTTCTTATCGTAATTAACCTTTTGTGTAAGCGCGGTAAAAAGACCATAGGAAACGGCTCCTAAAATACAGAATACGGTTCCCGTAATTATATTGTTTTGAATTTGAAGCAAATCTTTTCCCGTAACAACGGCAACACCCAGAAAGGACATAAAAATAGCTATAGCCTTTCTAACCGTCATTTTCTCCTTAAGGATTATACAGGCAAACACCACACCCATTATAGGCCAGAGATAATTGACAATAAAAGCCTGAGAAGCAGGCATTTTTGCAGTACCTGAATAATAGAAAAGCTGATACAGAAAAGTACCGGGCAAACCCACAAGAGTAGTGATAATATAATCCTTAAATCTATATCCCTTCAGTTTCTTTATGTCTCCCGTAATAATATTGACTACGAGCAAAAATAAAGATGCGAAGAAACAGCTTACGAAAAGCACCTGGAAGTTAGTAAGCTCATTTAACAGCAGTTTTGCTATTGAAGCTATGGTAGACCATATAAAAATGGAAATACCCGCATAAACGTACGACCGTTTCATTTCCTTTTTTTAACCCTTCTATTACTCTTTTGTTGTACATTTTTGGCGTTCACGCCTTTTTCATAAGGCACAAGACAGTTTTTACCGGTACCTATTAAATCATACCGTCCGGCCTTTTTTAGGGCTTTACGTACAATATCTCGGTTTTCAGGTTTAAAATACTGAAGTAACGCCCTTTGTTCTGCTTTTTGTTCTGCGGTTTTCGGAACGTAAACCTCTTCCATAGTAATAGGATCAAGACCTGTATAGAACATACATGTAGAAACAGTACCGGGGGTGGGGTAAAAATCTTGCACCTGTTCAGGGTGTAGCCCTTCCCTTTTAAGGAAAAGAGCAAGCTCTATTGCGTCATTTATGGTGCTACCGGGGTGAGACGACATAAGGTAAGGCACCAAAAACTGTTTTTTGTTTACGCTTTGGGTAAGCTCGTAAAAGCGTTTTTTAAAAGAGTTATAAACCTCAATTTTCGGTTTGCCCATACGCTTTAAAACGCTATTGGAACAGTGTTCGGGGGCAACCTTTAACTGACCGCTTATATGGTTTAAAACAAGTTCTTTAAAGAAGGTTTCGTCGCTGTCGGCAACAAGATAATCAAAGCGAATACCCGAACGGATAAACACTTTTTTGATTTTCGGGAGTGAGCGAATCTTTTTAAGAAGAGCAAGATAGTCGCTATGATCAACCTTTACCGCCTTGCACATTTCGGGAGCAAGGCACTTTTTGTTTTCACAAACACCTTTTTTAAGTTGTCCCTCACAGGAAGGCGCTCTGAAGTTTGCGGTTGGGCCGCCAACGTCGTGTATATACCCTTTGAAATCCTCCATTTGGGTGATTTTCTTTGCTTCTTCAATAACCGATTCGTGGCTTCTTACCGAAACGGTTCTGCCCTGGTGGAAAGCAAGAGAACAAAAGTTACACGCGCCAAAGCAACCACGGTTATGAATAAGAGAAAACTTTACTTCTTCAATACCGGGTACGCCCCCCTGTTCTTTATAAGAGGGGTGGTAGTCACGCATAAAATCAAGGGAATACACCTCGTCCATTTCCTCAGTGGTAAGGGGCGGCATTGGTGGATTTTGAACCAAAATTTTATCTCCATGGCGCTGAATTACCGTTTTGCCCCTGACGGCGTCTTGCTCGTTTTGCTGAATACGGGTGGCAATGGCATATTTGCGTTTCCCAAAATCGGAAGGGTCGCTGACCTCTTTAAAGGAAGGACATTCCTTTACGGGCATAGGCTTATAATCCTTAGTCAAAACGGCGTAGCAGGTTCCTAAAATATCTGTAAGGGTAGATTTATCTTCACCGCAGTTTAGTCTGTTGGCTATTTCAATAATATGCTTTTCTCCCATACCGTACATTAAAAGATCAGCCTTTGATTCAATAAGCACCGAGGGACGTACTTTATCGTCCCAATAATCGTAGTGCGCAAACCGCCTTAACGACGCTTCAATTCCGCCGATTGCTATAAAAGAATCGGGAAAAAGACGGCGAAGAGTTCTCGAATATACCGTTACCGCTCTGTCAGGTCGTGCACCCGCTTTTCCGCCGGGGGTGTATGCGTCGTCGCTTCTCTTCTTTTTAGCGGCGGTGTAGTGAGCAACCATAGAGTCAATATTACCGCTGTTCACCAAAAAGCCAAGACGAGGACAACCGAAACGGTTGTAATCGGCATCACTTTTAGGTTGAGGAAGAATACAAACCTTGTACCCTTGGTTATACAGTACACGGGAGATTATAGCGGTACCGAAAGAAAGGTGGTCAACGTAAGCATCCCCCGTTACAATAACGAAGTCGGCTTGTTCCCACCCGTAGTCAGACATTTCTTTTTTGGTAATAGGTAAGAAAGGCATTATAAAAACTCCTTGATTTATTCCTCGAATATGATAACATAGTATTATAAATTTTACAAGGAACTAAAATAAAAATATGAAGATTTTTGTGCCAAGTTATTATAATAAATTCAGTTGCATAAAAGATAAATGCAAAAATAATTGCTGTATAGGTTGGGAAATCGACGTAGACTGCGATACTTTATCAAAATACAAGGAGAAAGATGATATTATTAAACACATATCTTTCTCCCCTGCTCCCCATTTCATTTTAGGTGAAAATGAGCGTTGTCCTTTTTTGGATAATGATAACCTGTGCTACATCATTAAAAAGTACGGAGAAAGCTGCCTTTGTCAAATTTGTGACGACCACCCTCGTTTTCGTTCCTTTTTCGGTTCAAGGGAAGAAATCGGCTTGGGACTTTGTTGCGAAGCGGCGGCAGATATTATTTTGGAAAACGATTTTAATTTAATAACACTTTACGAAACCGATCAAGAAGAATTCATAGACGAAATTGAAGAAGCAATGCTTAAAGAAAGGGAAAATTTCTTTTGTGCCGATATTTTTTCTCTTAAAGATTTTTTGCCGAATATTACCCTAAAAGAGTTCCACAATTTTCTCTTTTCCCTTGAACGTCTTGATAAAGATTGGGATGCTTATTTAGAAAAACTAAACCGTAATATAAGTATTAAAGACGTTCGGGTTCCCGACGCAGTGAAGGCGACACGACTGTTTCATTACTTTATTTTCCGCCATTACCACGAATATTCCTTTATTTTCTGCCTTGTTTGTACCTTTCTGATTATAGCCATAGGCGGAGATATAAGGGATGTTTCCCGTATGTTTTCAAGTGAGATAGAATATAGCGACCAAAATGCAGATAGACTGTATCTGTTTTTAACTGAGCAAATCAAGTAAAAATGATTATGGAACGTTATAAATCCCACTTTTCCTAACAAAAAAGAGCCTTTCGGCTCTTTTTTAGTTTGACGCAAGATATAGTTTTAAGTTTGCAAGGTCAGAAGTATCAACCTTTCCGTCATTTTTCATATCGGCGTTATGAAGGTTAATATCACCCGTACCTGCAAGGTAGATTTTAAGATTTGCCAAGTCGGAAGTGTCAACCTTTCCGTTGGTGTCATTATCGCCAAAGAGACGGACAAAGCCGCATTCAGTACACACTTCGTCAAGGTAATTGTCGTGGGTTTCTTTACCGATACAGGAGTTATAGACCCAGTTACAACTGTTAAGCGGCGAATTGTAAGGGCCGATATATAAATCCGTCTTTTGGGAAGAAGAACCGCAATAATAAACGGTTTCAAGGCTATCACAACGGAAAAAAGCGTCACTTGATATTTCTTTTAAACCAGACGGTAAGGTTATAGCGGTAAGGTTCTGATTGGAATAAAAGGCGGTAATTCCGATTTCGGTTACGTTCTTTGGTATAACTATTTCCTCTAAAGCGCCCATATAAAAGGCTCCCATGCCGATTTTATTAAGGCTTTCGGGCAATTTTATGTTAGTTAAGGCAGAACACCTTTCAAAGGTAAAATCGTGAATTTCGGTAATACCTTCCGGAATATTTATATTCTCCAAAGAAGAACAAACACTAAAAGCTTCCTTTTTAATTTCGGTAATATTTTGGTGGAGAGTGACCTTTTTCAAATTCTTACAGCCGTAAAAAGCGCCACTGCCGATAGTCGTTACGTTTTCGGCAACAGTAAAGCTTTCACTTTCAATTCCTGCAGGGCATAAAATAATTTCGGTGCCGTCTTCGGAATAAATAATATTATCAACACAGTTAAAATACGGGTTATTGTCGGCAACGCTAACGGTTGTAAGCGATGAACAGGCGCCAAAGGCACCGCTACCCAAAGAAGCAAAATTTTCGTGGAATGTAACGCTTTTTATGCGTTCACACAGTTCGAAGGCAGAATCTCCTAAAGAAACAAGGCTTTTGGGCAAAGTAACATCTAAAATTTGAGCATTAACAAAAGCACTTTCGCCAATTGAAATCAGCCCGCTTGGAAGCTCAAGGTACATAAGAGCATAGTGATTAAAGGAATGACTGCCGATATGTTTTACGCCCTCCTTAATTTTTACGGTGGAAAAGGAATAGGAATAGTCATACCAAGGGGTTTCACGGAAAGAAGAATAATCCGCCATACTTCCGTTACCCGAAACTGTAAGCGTCGAGCCGGAAATACTCCAACTGCAGTCCCCCGTAACACCGCTTACATCTTCGGCAGAAACCCAAAGAGGAAATACAGCTAAAATAAGTAAAAGGGATAACAATAAAGTCAAAAACTTTTTCATATCGTTTTCTCCAAAAAATAATATATATTCACATTATAATGCAATATTTTAAAATATGCAACACCCTTTCCCAAATCCCTGAATCGGCTAAAGGCTGATGTCACTTTTTCCTAAAAAACAACCGACTCTCTTCGAGTCGGTTAGTTTCTTTTAATCACAGCAAGGGTCGGCCTTTTTAGGCTTTGGCGGGTCAACAGCCTCGGGAGTAGTGTCACCAAGCCCTGACGTCTCAGAAAAAATAACGTTTGACTTAGTCATATCAACGGCGTCGGTAGGAACGATAATTTTAGATGCTCTGCCATTGCTCATTGAAACAAGAGCTTCATACTTTTTAAGTTCAAGAACAGCACCGTCAACACCCGCTTCTTTTAATGCGGCAAGACCGTCGGCTTCGGCTTTTTTAGCAAGGAAAATCGCTTTTGCTTCACCTTCGGCTCTTGCAATACGGGCGTATCTTTCGCCTTCGGCAGCAAGAATCATAGCTTGCTTGTCACCTTCCGCTCTGGTAATGGCGGCAGCTTTGTGACCTTCGGCTTGTAAAAGGGTTTCACGTCTGTCACGTTCCGCCTTCATCTGCTTTTCCATTGCATTCTGAATTTCTGCCGGCGGAATTATATTGCGAAGCTCAACGCGGTGAACCTTAATTCCCCATTTATCGGTGGCCTCATCCAAAATCTCGGTCATTTTTGCATTAATGGTATCACGGGAAGTAAGGGTTCCGTCCAGCTCCAGCTCACCAACAAGGTTACGAAGGGTTGTAGCCGCAAGATTAGCTAAAGCCGAAATCGGATTAACCGCGCCGTAAGCGTAAAGCTTAGCATCGTAAATCGCGTAGTAAATAACCGTATCAATCTGCATAGTTACGTTATCTTTGGTAATAACGGGCTGAGGAGGAGAGTCAAGCACCTGTTCCTTAAGAGTAATCTTTTTAGCTATTCTTTCAAGAAAGGGAATTTTAAAATGAATACCCGCGGACCAAGTAGTTTTATACTTACCTAAGAACTCAATAACATACTCGTGGGCCTGAGGTACAATTTTCAGACAGAAAACAAAAATAAGTACAACTAAAACAAAACCGACAATTAACCAGGGCATTGGAGCGCCTCCTTTTAAATTTGTTACTTATATTATACAGTATATTATTATTTTTGTCCACAAACTTTCGCAAAATTATTGACAATTTTTTTCAAAAGTAATATAATATACTCTAATAATGAAAAGAGCACAAAGTAATGGAATTAACGGTAGTAAGTTTTAACATACGCAACTGTGACGATAAAAACGGCCACTCAATAGCCGAACGCGCTCCAAGGCTTTTTCCTCTTATAAAGGAAAGCAACCCTGACGTAATAGGTATTCAGGAAGCAAGAGAGCCTTGGGAAGAATATTTTAACAAGTATTTACTAAGTGATTACGATATGTTTTTAAAATATCGCAGCAACGTACACGATATTGAAGCAGCTCCCCTTTTTGGGAAAAAGGATAAGTTCACCTTTATAAAAAGCGGTTACTTTTGGTTTTCCGACACTCCCGAAGTTATGTCTAAAGGGTGGGACGAAGTATACGACTGCTACAGAATGTGTTCCTACGTTATTTTAAAGGAAAATGAAAGCGGTAAAGAGTTCACCTTTATGAACACCCACTACGGCTTTGGTGATAACTGTCAGGTAAATTCTTCACGCCTTATTAAAGAATATTCCGATAAAATTTCGAACCTTCCAACCTTTATTACGGGAGATTTTAATATGACCCCCGACAGTAAAGGATATGCAGCAATCACCAAATACTTTACCGACGTGAACACCGTTACCGCCAATTTTAAAGGCGCAACCTACCACGGCTACTGCCCCGAAGTGCACCAAACCGAACATATCGATTACTGCTTTATTAACGATAAAATAACCGCCAAGAGCTATAAGGTACTAAACAAAACCTTTGACGGTAAATTTCCTTCTGACCATTACGGACTGGAAATAAAATTATCTCTTTAATACTTAATTCCCTTTTCAATGAGCGAAAAGTGAATTTTTTTGCCCAAAAAGTGCATTGTGTATTTAATTATAATACTTTAAAATTATTGTGTAAATTTATATTCTAAGGAGTGGTTTAAATGGAATACTGTTTTGAAAGCCGTCAGCCCTTTCCCCTTTTAGAGGGCCATCTTAAAATGGGAGAAACTAACCCAAATGGCGAACGAATTGACGTTAATAATCTATATCTTACCATAGATAATAAGCCTTGCGTTCCCGTTATGGCAGAAATACATATAAGCAGAACACGCCGTAAAGACTGGGAAGACCGCATTTTAAAGATGAAAGCAAACGGTATAAATATTATATCTTCCTACCTTTTCTGGATAAAGCATGAGCCTATTGAAGGTCAGTTTAACTTTGAAGGTGAAAACGATATTAAATGTTTTATCGAGCTTTGCAAAAAGCACGGTATGTATTTTGCCCTTAGAATAGGTCCTTGGATAACGGCGGAGTGCCGTAACGGCGGTTTACCCGAATGGCTTTATTTCAGAGGGATTCCTTTAAGACAAAACGACCCCGAATATCTTTTTTACGTTCGTCGCTGGTATGAAGCGGTTTATAACGAGGTAAAAGACCTTCTTTACAAAAACGGCGGTAATATTATACTTATTCAGTTCGATAACGAAATCACAGGTCGTCCCGAGCATCTTATGGCGCTTAAAGATATGGCGCTTGAAATAGGTATTTCGGCTCCTGTTTATACCGCTACCGGTTGGAATCTTGTGGGTGGAGCTAAGTTACCTAAGGACGAAATGATACCCGTATGGGGAGGATATGCAGCCAAGCCCTGGACACCCCATACAGAAGCAATAGATTTCTTTGCGCACTTTAATTTTTCCCACGAAAGAAATTCTTCGGAAATTGGTAACGACCAGATAAAAACCGACGGTCACCCAGTAAATCTTCCTGATAACAGATACCCCTATTTCTTTGCAGAAATGGGTACGGGTCTTTGCAACTCCAAGCACCGCCGTCCTCTTATTACCGATATGGACAACTATTCCTTTGCACTTTGTAAGTTAGGTTCGGGCAACAATATGCCGGGGTATTATCTTTTTGCGGGCGGCAAAAACGAACTGGGCCCCGGATACTCTCTTAACTGGAGCAACGAGGTAGACAAGGATAGCAGAACCTATGCAATGCTTAATTATGATTTCGAAGCGCCGATAGCCACCTACGGCAATATAAGAGATTCGTACAGACTTCTTAAAATGCTTAACCTGTTTACAAATAACTATGGCGAATCCCTTGCTCCTATGCAGGCAGTTTTACAGGAAACTGTTCCCGACCAGCACGACACAGAGTCTCTACGCTATTCTCTTAGAACAGAAAACGGAAATTCAGGCTATATATTTGTAAATAACCACATTCACAACCTTAAAAAACAAAGAGTTGAAAACGTTCAGTTCACTTTACCTAACGGAAAAACTCTACCCGATGCTCCCATAACTGTTAACGAAGAAACCGCCTTCTTCTTCCCCTTCGGTGTTACCTACGGCATAAAAGCAGAATACGTTACCGCTCAGCCTTTATGCAAAAAAGACAACACTTATTTCTTCCTTAAAATTGACGGAATTGAACCAATTTACAAATTTGACGGAAAAGAAGCTATTAAAGCAGAAGTGGGCAAAAACAGCGGATTTAACGTTGACGGCTACACCTTTATCACCCTTACTAAGGAAGAGGCAATGTACCTCTACCAGTTCGGCAACCGCATACTTATTGGAGATAATTGCGACCTTGTAATTAACGGAGATAGCGTTACTGCTTGCAACGAAGGAACATATTCTTACTACGAATATAAAAACGGTGATTTCGAATACGTTAAAAAAGACGGCAAATTCCAAAAAGCAGAAGTTTCTATAAAGGAAGTTCGTATAGCACCCGTAGACCCAAGATTTTTCCATAATCTTCATAATATGGCTACCGCAAAAAGCAAACGCAGAAAACTGCATTTCTTTGAGATTTTGTTAAGCGGTGGTAGTAATGGTTATCTTTACGTAGATTATTCCGGTGACAGCGCACAAATATATACAGACGGCGAAATTTACGACGAACATTTTTATAACGGTATGTCCTGGATTTTGCCTGTTTCCGACCTTAAAGACAAAAAGCTTTATATGGTAATAGCCGAATACACAAAAGATATTTACGTAGATATTGAACCTAAAACAGTATGTTCAATAGATAGTATTGAAGTTAAAGACAGATAAAGAATATCCCCCAATACGGGTGCGCGCCATAGTGAGAAATTGCCCGAAAACGGCGCTTTTTCCGTAATAATGCGTTAAAAAGCCACGGTACGCGTCAGCGTTACCGTGGCTTTTTGCCTTTTCTTACATAAAAATCATCCATTTTCGGGTGCGTAGCAGTTTTGTAGGTGTAAATTTGTTTCCAAAGCGAAGATGAAAAACGCAGTAATACTGCCGTATTATAAGGCTTTTCAGCAAGCTTTGGGGCAAATTTACCCGAAAAACCAAATTTTCATTATGGCGCACACCCGTAATCGAGTTTTTTCTTTAACCGCCCTATATGAAGGTCTATTGTACGTGTGTTTTCGTAAAAAGGCTCTTGCCACACTTGTTCGAAAATTGTTTCTCGGTATAACGCTATATTTTTGTATCTTACGGTTAAACATTCGTTTAAAAAACAGGTATCCACAAGGGATACCTGTTTTTATGCAAATATTTCACTTAATTTATCTGAAAGTCTTTTACCAAGCAGATTTTTAGTTCGCGGATGTATATCGTCATCCTCGCAAATATCAGCGCATTTTACCAAATATGCGTTATCTATTATTTTACATGCATCTGCCTGCTTTTGCTGTAAAACTCCCCAGCCCTCACGGTTACGGTTCTTATAATTAGCGAGCTGAACAATAATTGCAGGAAGCTTTACGTCCATCAGATCGGCTCTCCATTTCTCAAGAAATCTCTTAAGCAATTTATCGTAAATGGTATAATCCTTACCTGTAGTATTACTTTCCCCCTGATACCAAATGAGAGCCCGAACGTTAAAGGGTATCATTTTAGAAAACTTTGCGTTATAAAGAGTGCCGTCTTTATTCCATGTGTAACGTTTGTACCCGTCGCTTCTTTCATCTTCAGGAATAAAACAATCGGTATTATCAAGATAGCCATCGGGCAAAAATGCCTGAATTACACCCGCGCCCTGACTGCACACAATAAGTCCAACCTTATGTTCCGTTTTGCTTATTAAATCAAGCCCCATATAATAGCCAACCGCAGACCAACGGTAAGCATTGGATTTTTGCAACGTACACCAGCCTTCATCAAAGGTAAAGGCGCTGATATCCTCTTCATTGGTACCAAAGATACGCAGTTGCTCGGACTCTTTAAAGGTACTTGGGTCGGTCTCTGCATGACGTAGATTATAACGGATATTAGACTGCCCTGCAACCAAATAAACGTCACCAAGCCAAACGTCATTAAACCTTTTCTCTTTACCGTCAAGATTAACCGTTAAGGTATACGGGCCACCGTAATTTTGAGCAGGGAGAGTAACAAGCCATTTTCCTCCTTCGCTTTCGATTTCGCCCTCAGCACCGTTTAATTCCACCTTTACCCTGCCTTTGCCTTCACCGAAAATACGAATGTCTTTGCCCGCCTGTAAAACCATTCCGTTTGAAAACATACGGCTAATGTGCATATCTTCATAACTATCTTCAAAATCATTTATTTCATAAGGCTTAATCCTTATTTCCTCGGGGTCGTAATTCGGAATTGCTTCAGTATTGGTAACAACAAAGGCGCTTATCCTTGTTGCAAGCTCAAGAGAAGAATACATATCCTTTGTTAACAAGTAATTATAAGCAAAGGCAGCGGAAAAGCTGTCTCCGGCGCCAACGGTAGAAACGGCTTCAACCTTTTTACCTTTAATTTTAAAGGTTTTTTTACTGCTGCGTTCAAACGCCAGAGATCCCTTTGCGCCAAGAGTTATAATAATAACCTTTAAATTTTCAAAAGCTTCTGCGTATTTTTCAAGAGATTCGCTTACCGAAAGCTTTTCACCAAATACAGCCGAGTTAACAAAATCAAGCTCTTCATCACTGATTTTAAGAATTGTAGCATTATTTACACCCAAAAGCACCGCTTTTTCTGTGGTAAAAGGTGTTCTGACGTTTAAATCGACAAATATCTCTTTAGCCTTTACCCTTCTTAAAAGTGAATTCAATGCTTCAAAATTTTCTTTGCTTCGCAAAGACAAAGTTCCGAAATAAATCAAATCAAACTCTTCGCTTATATCACAACAATTTATATAATCATAAGCAACGTCGTCTAACAGGTCATACGAAGGTATACAATCCTCATCTAAAGTTACAATACATTTACCCGTTTCCTTGTCGGTCGTTTTAATGAAGCGGGTGCTGACATTCTGTTTTTCAATTTCTTTTAGCGTTTCATCTGCAATATCATCGTTACCTACTGCAGACAAAAGAGCCGCTTCACCGCCGTTTTTAACGAAATGCGCAGCAAAATTATAGGGAGCACCGCCAATAACCCTTTTATCCGGATAAATATCCCACAAAACCTCTCCAAAAGAAAGTGCTTTCATATTGTAATCAATCCTTTCTGAAGATAAAAAACAACGTAGTTTTCAATGTGGAAACTTGATTGTTGATTTTTTATTAGTCACTTAATATATTTACTCGCAATTTTTTACACATTATATCATGAAATAAAAATACTGTCAATGAAAATTAAAACCCAAAAGCTTTTTTACATTTCCCTAATAAAATCATTATCTGATAAGCAAAAAAATTGAGGCACAACATTGCGATGTGCGCCTCAATTAAGAACTCATTTCTTTATAATTGACCATTAATTTGTTTACGTTTTAATTCACGTATGTAGCTTTTTATTACTGTCAGTTACAGAAAAAAAGATAACGCTTACACCCCGGAATAGGACTAAACTGAAAGCAAGGATTAAACATAAACTGTGAAGCGTAAGTATTCCAAAAAGGTCTGCCGAAAGCGCCTCCGTGATGAGCGGTAGTAACATCACTGTTGTACTCTTTAAGCGCCTGCTCTGCTAAAGCAGTCATAGGTATTCCCCCATAAAGCAATTTTCAATATTATATCATAAAAAATCACTTCATAAAATAAAAATTTTCCATTTACTTATGTGAAATTTCTATTTTCAAAAAATACGAAAACTTTATAAATAATTTCTTACATTCTTTAAACAATTACTTCACAGTTGTTGCCTCTTCAATTTTATCTAAGTGAAGCTTTGTTAATTCGGTTATTGCTGCATAATCTTCATTTTCAATAAGTTCTTTTTTAAGAATAGACGCACCCGTACCGAGAGCAACTGCACCGTTATTCAAAAACAGTTCAATGGTATCAGGATTAACACCACCCGTACAAATAAACGGAACGTGGGATATAGGAGCGGCAATATTATTAAGGTAACCTATATCATCTTTTGTTATGGGGAAAAGCTTAACGTAGTCAGCCCCTGCGTTATATGCGGTCATAATTTCACTTGGGGTAAAGGCGCCCGGTATAGAAAGCATTCCAAGCTCTTTTGTATATTTTATTACCTCAACATCGGTATTTGGAGCAAGTATAAAGCTTGCTCCTGCTTCCTTTGCGGCCTTAACCTGTGCCTTATTAAGCACAGTTCCCGCTCCAACTAAAATATCATCTCCCAAAGTTTCTCTTATTATTTTTATCTTTTCTGCCGTATCAACAAGAGTATTTTTATCACTTTGATTAAAGGTGACCTCTATTACACGGGCACCGCCCTCATAAAGCGCCTTTGCAACCTTTTCGGTTTTTGCTTTGGGAATTCCTCTGAGAATTACTATTAGTTTTTGCTCGTCAATAAGGTTATTCATAAACTTTATCCTCTAATCCTTTGAAATAATAGAAGGTATCATTTTTTGGGCGAATATCGGTAACTGCACCTGTATAATGACGTAAATTTCTTGGAGTATAGGGGTGCTTTAATACTTCTTCAACATTAACGTCGATGCCAAGGCCGGGTTTTTCGGGTATTTTAATATAACCGTCTTCGAAATGAACCTCTTCGTTGGTAATTTTCTTTCTGAAAGAACCGTCGGTAAGCATAATTTCATGGATACAGAAATTGGGAACGGTAGCGGCAAGCTGAAGAATTGCGGCGTTAGAAATGGGGCCCGAAGGATTATGGTAAGATACCATAATATGCTTAGCTTCCGCCATTGCGGCAATCTTTTTGCCCTCCATAAGTCCGCCCGTATGGAAAACGTCAGGCTGCGCGTAGTCTACCGCATCCTTAGAGAACATTTCCTGGAAGGCGTATTTGGTATATGCGCGTTCACCTGCGGCGACAGGTACCCTTGAATGAGCGCGTACGTAAGCGGTGGAATCGATATTATCGGGAACACAGGGTTCTTCCATGAACATAGGCTTAAACTGTTCTATTTCACGTGAAATTTCAATAGCGGTGGTAGGATTAAATCTACCGTGACACTCTATAAGCAAATCCACGTTATCCCCTACTGCTTCTCTTACAGCACCGATAATATCAACGCTTTTATGAAGCTGTTCTCGGCTTATGGTCATGTGAGCAGCACCAAAGGGATCCCACTTAAGAGCCTTTACGCCAAGCTCAGCGGTACGCTTCGCCTTAGCAGCAAACTCGTCGGCAGTACGTGCTCCTATAAACCAAGCGTTTGCATACATTTTAACTTTATCGCGCATTTTACCGCCAAAAAGGTTGTAGGTAGGGGTATTAAAGAATTTTCCTGCAATATCCCAAAGAGCAATTTCAATACCACTTATAGCGGACATTAAAACCGGTCCGCCCTTCCAGTAAATATCTCTGTAAACCTCGAAGCACATTTTCTCGATTTCCAAAGGATTTCTTCCGACAACAAGTCGTTTAAGGTCAGCAACCATGCCCTCAAGAGCGTTTTCATTGGTTCCGAGGGAGGCTTCTCCCCAGCCGTATAGACCCTCGTCGGTCTCAACCTTTATAAATGCCCAGTTGGTTCTGAAAGCATCAAGTGTATAAATTTTAACGTCGGTGATTTTCATAGTGTTATCGCTTTCATAGATTAAACAATTTCAAAAACTTTTTTATCGGTTAAAACCAGAGGATATTCCTTTATAGGCAATTTATATGCGTAACAACCATAACCCGAAAAGTTTGGTTTTTCCGCTTCAAATACTTCTCCACTCATTGGATCAATTAAAACAGGATTTTCAAAAGCGTTTAAGACTATTATGGTTGCGTTATAGGTTATTTCTGTACGGTCTGACAGATTTGATGGATAGTAATACGCATACAAGGGTATGTCATCCTTTTCGAAGGTCATCTTTTGGCAGGCAATCATATCTACGGGAGATTTTGAATCAATATCCACAAGCATAAAATTTTCGGTTGGCTTTATATCTCCGCTGAATATAGTCGAAAGATTGGTTATTGTTTCGTAAGATTTTTTCGGAGTGTAGGTAAGACCGTTTAAAATGCCGTGTGCAGCGGCTTTCTTTACAACTTTGGAGGTTGTAGCATAAGAGCCTTCCCATATATCCGCCATTTGGAAGAAGGAACTGCGGGTTACACCGATGGAAGCGTCGATAAAATATCTGCGAAGCTGATACACCGCTTGGGCGATTTCGTCATCACAGCCCTCTTTTACCAGCCAATGACCCTCATACGCCCAGGAAGGATAGCCTGATTCTCCTTGCCAAAACTCAACATTGGCAAAGCCTTTGCTACTTAGCATTTTACGAACCTGCGCGATTGACTCGGCAGTTCTATATTCGGGTACCTTTGTATATACGTGGTATGCAAAAACGTTTAAATATTCTTTTTTTACGGTATCAAAAAAGCTATTTAAAAATTTAAACGCATGGGCGCCCGCGACGTTGCAGACGAATTTTGCATCGGGCTGAACCGAGCGAATAACCTCTGCGGTGATATTGAAAAGCTTTCCGTACTCAGCGCCGTCGGGTACTGTAGGATGCCAAAACGCCGGCGAGTTTGCCTCGCACCAGATTTCGTAATAGGTAACGCGGTCTTTATAGCGACTTGCAATCTCGAAGACGAAATTTTTCCAAGCAGTTAAGGTTTCCTCGCCATAATAAAGAGGAACGCAACCAACACCGGTTGGATTAGGACAATCGGGCATATAAACCGGGTTTCCGTAGGTAACCGAAAGCCACGGAGTTACGCCCTGCTCACATAAATTGTCGATAACCGAGTCGAGCCAATCAAAGGTATATACACCCTTTTCTTTTTCACATCTGCTCCAGCCGGTCTGACAACGCGCGTGTTTGATTCCCGTCTTTCCAAGCAGCTCGTAACATTTTTCGGGTTTGAATAATTCTCTGTCTAAGCAACAAAAATCAATGCTAACGTATGATTTGTCAATTTCTTTAGAGGTATAAGTTTTCAGTGTTCCTATTTTGTTCATGTCTTCAATCCACCTTTATTTACACATTTCCTTATAAGGCAACAAGCAGTTAAGTATACCGGAATCTATCGTAAGTTCTGTTCCCGTAACGGTTTTTGAAAGGTCAGAGCCGAGATAGAACACACCGTTTGCGACGTCTTCTCCCGTGCTCTCAATGCCGAGGGGCCAGTTGGCACGTTTTTCGGCCTCTTGTTCCTCTGTAAAGTTATCCCAGCGATTTGTTCTTATAGCACCTGCTATTATACAGTTGCTTCTGATTCCGTACTGCGCAAGTTCAATGGACATTGCTTTTGAAAGTGCATTTATACCACCCTTTGAAGCGGTATAAAGACTTCTACCGAAAACAGCCTGCTTGGAATGAACCGAGCTTATAAATATAATAGAACCCTTACCCTGCTCTTTCATAATAAGAGCAGCTTGTTGAGCGCAGAAAAACGAGCCTTTTAAGTTAGTATCAACCACCGAGTCGAATTCTTCTTCTGTAATGGTTAAAAACTTCATATCTACACCGAGATTTGCCGCATTAGCGACAAATATATCAAGACCGCCGAAATCCTTTTTAATTTCCGCAAAAACAGATTTAACATTTTTATAATCTGTAATTTCGAGAACGTAGCCCTTTGTCTTAACACCGTATTTTTTGGAAAGTGACTTTTCTGCTTCTTTAATTTCACATTCCATTCTGCCGGATATTGCCACGTTATAGCCTTCTTTTGCAAATTTTTCTGCAATGGCATATCCTGTATTTTTAGTGCCTGCAGTTACAAAAACCGTACTCATAGTTATTTCAACTCCTTTAAAGCTATTTTATAACACAAAACAATAAATAGGAATATATAAATCAAGCGTATATTTTGCAAATTCACGCATATTATTGACATTCATCTGTTATTCGGTGTATAATTCACTCATATAAAGGTGGTGGTTGATTTGGAAATAAACGTTTCACTTCTCTTCGCAATGAGCTATGAACCAAGAAACAAAATAATGCGTGTAAACGGAAGACCGCAGCATACTTTTTTGTATATATCAAATGGCGAATACCGTTACACTTTTAATAAAGAAACCTTTACCGCTAAAAGCGGCGATTTAGTCTACATTCCCAAAGGTGCCGTATACAGTTATGAAGTAACAAGCGAAAACACCTACTGCCATCAGGCAGAATTTGCCTTAGAGTCGTCGGATTTCCCCGTGACGCTTTGTCCTCAAAAAATTATAGGCATAGATAACGCTGAAAAAAATCTTAAAGAGATAATTGAAAACTACGGTGTCAATAATACGGCTAAGCATTTAAGGGCACTTGGAACTCTTTATACCCTTTGTTCTTATATTCCTTTGAAACAGAAAAAATCATCTGAGGTTGACAGCAGAATCAGTGCGGCGGTTGAATACATAGAGAGTCATTGTGCCAAAAAAATTGACATTCAAACCCTTGCTGACCTTTGCTTTATGAGTCAGTCACAGCTTAGAAGATATTTTATACGTGAATATAAAATGTCGCCCATCACCTATAAAAACCGATACCGAATAGAAAAAGCAAAAAGTATGCTTTTATACGATGTTGCAGATATTGGAGAAATATCGGCTAAACTGGGTTTTGATTCCATTTACTCATTCAGTAAAATCTTCAAACAATACGCCGGTATCACTCCCACACAGTTCGCAAAAAACAAAAGCAACTCCTAAGCAATTCAAAACTTAGGAGTTGCTTTTAATCTTAATATGTAATCAATCCGAAGGAAATGCACCTGCGGTGATGCCATACACGCTGACGCGTGATTCCATTCGCCTGACGGCGATTACATACTAGTCTTTTGTCATTCGTGTCCGAAAAAGAACTGGTCTGAAAACCTGATTTTCTTTATTTTTTCTTTTCGTATCCCCAACATTCACCATCGAGGGATATTTTTTCGCGATGGCCTTTAAGATTATCTCCTTCAGCATCTTCTTCGTAATGAACGCAATCAATACATTTCTTTTTTACAACCTGTTCAAGACGAATATCATAATCCAAACGACAAAGAACTGTTACTTCCGCTTCTGTGATTTTCTCCATGGTGGCAATATTAACATAAACTTCTTTAGTTTCTTCGCCAATGAAATACGGAAAGGCACAATTTTCAGTCTCAAATCTCGTTAATTTAATAAACGAATTGTAATTGTCATTTGCGTATTTGATAAAATCGTCAATGCAAGAAATTTCTTGCGGATAGTAATAATAATCATAGTCTATTTCAAGAATTTTCATAGTAATCTCCTTTAAGTAAGATTCATTTTTCTAATTATAGCATAAAAGCGGAAATAAATCAATGCGTAGCATTATAATATAATTCGTGGCGAAGCCACACCGAACTTATTACCTATTACTTCTTACTTATTACTTCCCAAAAATCCCGTATCATACTTTATTTGAGGTAAGAGTGAAGAGGTAAGAAGTAAAAAGTAAAATCCCGTCCACTTTCGTGAACGGGATTTTGGTGCGGATAATGGGACTTGAACCCATACGTCGTTCGACACACGCCCCTCAAACGTGCCTGTCTGCCTATTCCAGCACATCCGCATTTGCGACTTAATTATATTACCACAAGAGGTTTTATTTGTCAACCTTAATTTTTGCTTTTTTGAAAATAATTTTATAAAAGTAAAAACCGCTTCTTTCGAAGCGGTTAAAAAGCTTAATTAGTACATTCCGCCTTGTGCGGCAGCGGCGGCTGCGGCAGCGTTAGCGGCAGCTGCATCTTCCTTTTTATCTGCAACCAAGGTTTCGGTTGTAAGAACCATAGCGGCAACCGAAGCGGCATTCTGAAGTGCGGAACGGGTAACCTTTGTGGGGTCAACGATACCTGCTTCAATCATATCGGTATATACTTCCTTATATGCGTCGAAGCCGTAATTGGGTTTGCCAGCGCTAACGATTTTATCAACTATTACAGAACCTTCAAGACCTGCGTTAGCGGCAATTTGACGGATAGGTGCTTCAAGAGACTTAAGAACAATAAGCACACCTGTCTTTTCGTCGCCTTCGGTAGCATCAAGAAGAGCCTTTACGGAATTGATAGCGTTAACGAGTGCAACGCCACCGCCTGCAACAATACCCTCTTCAACGGCGGCCTTGGTAGCAGAAAGAGCGTCTTCAATACGCAATTTCTTTTCCTTCATTTCGATTTCGGTAGCGGCGCCAACCTTAACAACAGCAACACCGCCTGCAAGCTTAGCAAGACGTTCCTGAAGTTTTTCTTTGTCGAAATCAGAAGTGGTAACTTCAAGCTGACTCTTTATCTGACCGATTCTGTCACTGATAAGAGCTTTATCACCTGCGCCGTCTACAATAACGGTGGTTTCTTTACCAACCTTAACCTGAGCGGCACGGCCAAGCATATCAATGGTGGTTTCCTTAAGGTCCAGACCTAATTCTTCGGTGATAACTTCACCGCCGGTAAGAATAGCAATATCACGAAGCATTTCTTTTCTTCTGTCGCCAAAACCGGGAGCCTTAACGCCAACACAGGTAAATACGCCACGAAGCTTATTGATAATAAGGTTGGAAAGGGCGTCGCCTTCAATATCTTCGGCAATAATAACAAGCTTTTTACCGGTTTGAACGATTTGTTCAAGTAAAGGCAGAATTTCCTGAATAGAAGAAATTTTCTTATCGGTAATAAGAATAAGAGCATCGTCGATAATTGCTTCCATTTTATCGGTATCGGTAGCCATATAAGGGGTAATATAACCTCTGTCGAACTGCATACCTTCAACTACGTCGATATAAGTGTCGGCAGTTTTGGATTCTTCAACGGTAATAACGCCGTCAGCAGTAACCTTTTCCATAGCTTCGGCAATAAGCTTACCAATAGTTTCGTCCCCTGCGGAAACGGTGGCAACACGCGCTATATCTTCACTGCAGGTAACCTTTTTAGAATTTGCAACAACGGTTTCTACGGCAATATCAACAGCCTTTGCAATACCCTTTTTGATTACCATGGGGTTTGCGCCTGCGGCAACGTTTTTCATACCTTCACAGATAAGTGCCTGAGCAAGAACGGTAGCGGTGGTAGTACCGTCGCCTGCGGCATCGTTAGTCTTAACCGATACTTCCTTAACAAGCTGAGCGCCCATATTCTGGAAGGGGTCATCAAGTTCAATATCCTTTGCGATAGTAACGCCGTCGTTGGTAATAAGAGGAGAACCGTATTTTTTATCCAAAACTACGTTTCTGCCCTTAGGACCCAAAGTAACCTTTACTGCGTTTGCAAGTTGGTCAACACCTGCTTGTAACGCTTTTCTGGCGTCTTCGCCGAAAATAATTTCTTTAGCCATAACAAAAATCTCCTTAAATTATTCTACAATAGCCAAAATATCTGCAAGAGCAACAATGCTGTACTCTTCGCCGTCAAGCTTAACTTCGGTGCCGGAATATTTAGCAACGAGAACCTTATCCCCTACCTTAACGGTCATAGGAATAAGATTGCCGTTTTTATCATAAGCGCCGGGACCTACCGCAATTACTTCTGCCACTTGGGGTTTTTCTTTTGCGGCTGCGGTAAGAATAATACCGCTTTTAGTAGTTTCTTCCGCTTCGGTTAAGCGGGTAACCACTTTGTCAGCCAAAGGTTTAATAGTCATAATATATACCTCCAATAAATAATTACTCTCTGAGTTAGCACTCTGTAACAACGAGTGCTAAGATATATTGTAACCTTATTTTTCCAAAAATCAAGTACTAATCTATATTATTTTCAATTTATTAACAGATTTTTGCGTACTGAATTGGGAATAAGGAATTTTACGCCGCTTTTAATTATACTGAAATCCATTTGTTTTATTTCAAAAATTTCTCCGTCAAGGTTAACAGGTACGGGTACATCAGAACTAACTGAAAAGCTTTGACCTTTTTCTTTACGCACAAAATTAAGTCCGTCAACATCACCCTTTTTATATTTACCAATAAACCTTAAAATTTTAAGTTTACTTATTTTATCAACTATAGTAAAGTTTAGTTCACCGTCAAAAGGAACAGCTTCTTTAGCCGCCAAAAAACCTCCTCCGTAAGCCGGACCGTTTGCAACTACGGCGAAAAGACATTCTTTAGTTCCTAAATCTTTTCCATCGGCTTTTAAAGTAAGTCGGCAACCTATTTTACCCAAAAAGCATTTTACAATAGCAAGATTATAAGCCATTGAACCGTTTACCAAAGGCAAACGGCGGAAACCTGACATATATTTTGCCACAATAGCATCCATACCCGCCGAACAACCGTTAAGGCAATAATAATCCCCTGCTTTTATAACGTCCATTTTAATAGGGCTTCCTGCAATCTGGTCTTCTAAATCACGAAAAGCCGCCTTTTTTTCTTTTGGGAAAAACTTAAGAAAATCATTAGCAGACCCAATGGGAATAACCGCAAGAGTAACGTTATCATAACCGAAAACTCCGTTAAGCGCTTCAAAAACGGTGCCTTCGCCACCCGCCAGAAAAACGGTAACGTCGTCACCTCTTTTGGCGTGTTCGTTTGCAAAACGTTTAGCATCCCCCGGTGCTTTGGTAATTTGAACAGAATATTCAAGTTTGTGAAGAGAACAGTATTCGGCAATATGAATACCAAGCTCTTTTAACGCTTTTCCCTTTCCTGCGGCAGGGTTAATTATAAAAGCATATCTCATAATTCTACCTCTGTTTAAAATACATAAACAACTGACATTTTATCATTCCGTTATACAATTTTCTTCGTTTATCGGCAACATTACCGAAGAATTTTTCAAATTCATCGTGAGGGCTTATAATAAAATATTTTTGACCGTCCCCGTTTATAAACCTTTCACCCATAATTTTGTAAAGCTCCTCTGCCGCACGAACATCAAGTAAACGTTCACCGTAAGGTGGATTTGCAAGAACCAGACATCTTTCTTTTGGCGGTATGAAATCCTTAACGTCAGCTACACTTGCACGCACGTATTTATCCACACCCGCAAATTTAGCGTTACGAAGGGTAAGTTCTACGGCATTTAGGTCAATATCAAAGCCTGTAGCAGTAAAGTCAATATCGGTCAAAATTTTCGATTGCGCAAGACCTCTCTCTTCCTGCCATACCTTTCCGTCAATAAAAGGAAAACGTTCTGCAGCAAAGCTACGGCGAAGCCCAGGTGCCATTTTCTTTGCCATCATAGCCGCTTCAATCAGAAGCGTACCCGAACCGCAAAACGGGTCAAAGCAAACAGTATCCGGAAAAATACGCGCCATATCGCAAATAGCCGCCGCCAAGGTTTCTTTAAGGGGGGCTGCGTTAGAATTTCTTCTGTAACCACGTTTATGAAGACCTTCTCCGGAAGTATCTATCATCATAGTAACGCGGTTCTTGTGAATAGAAAAACGAATTCTGTATTCAGTATCGGACTCTTTAAACCATGAAACGTTGTATTTAAGCTTAAGCCTTTCGACTATTGCTTTTTTTATTATGGACTGACAGTCGGGAATGCTTGAAAGTTGGGAGTTTATACTCCAACCGTTAACGGGAAAAGCATCGTCTTTACCGACAAAATTCTCCCAAGGCAAAGCCTTTACGTTATCAAACAGTTCAGTAAAGGTAATAGCGTCAAACTCGCCCATATTTATAAGTATACGCTCCGCAAAACGGGAATTAAGATTTGCCCTTACAAGCATATTTTCATTCCCCGAAAGCAATACTCTTCCGTTTTCGGCGGTAACGTTTTCAAAACCCATTCTTTTAAATTCTTCTGCGGCAATACCCTCAATACCAAAAAGGCAAGGCGCCACCAAATTAAAATTATTCATTATTACTCCTTATAATTAAATAACCGCTGTTTCGTGCCTTGTTACGTGACAGCCAATGTTAACCGCTACAGGCAGACCTGCAATATGCGTAGGCGCAGTTTCAACGTTTACATAAAGCGCAGTAGTGTCTCCACCAAAGCCTTGCGGTCCAATCCCCAGTTTGTTAATTTCGGTTAACAGTTCTATTTCCATTTCCTCATAATACGGGTCGGGATTTCTTAAATCAGACGATCTGCAAAGCGCTTTTTTTGAAAGCAAAGCACACTGTTCAAAATCTCCACCGATTCCAACACCCACAACCATAGGCGGGCAAGGATTAGATGCGGCAGCTTTTACAATATCAATTACCGCTTTAATCACACCGCTTCTTCCCGCGCTTGGGGTAAGCATACTAACCTTACTCATATTTTCACTACCGAAACCTTTTGGCGCAACGGTTATTTCAACTTTATCGCCTTCTATAATTTCGGTATGAATAATTGCAGGAGTATTATCTTCGGTGTTTATTCTTCTTAAAGGGTCTTTTACAACTGATTTTCGTAGCAGTCCTTCGGTATACCCTATTTTAACACCTTCGTTAATTGCATCGTAAACATAACCGTTGGTAAAACGAACTTCTTGACCGATTTTAATAAAAACAACCGCCATTCCCGTATCTTGACAAACGGGCACAGTAAGCTCCCTTGCCGCATCAATATTAGCTTCGATATCACAAAGCACCGCACGAGCGGTAGGGTTGGTTTCCGAAGCTTTAAATTCATTAATTTTACCGACAATATCGGGTGGAAGTATACGGTTAGCGCTAATGCAAAGACGAGCAACGGTATCTCTCACCTGTGCTACGGAAATTTCTCTCACTTTTTTCATCCTTTCAAAAAAAAGGCAGACTGAATGTCTGCCTAAAGAAACTACTTAACACCGGCACCACGTTTCGAACGACGATTTTCCGGATTTTTACGTTTTAAGTCGGAAAACTTTTCGTCGCTTGTTTGCTTAAAGCGGTTCATCATTTCCTCGAAGGATGCAGGCTCCTGCTTCTTGGGTGCCCAAGTGTAAGAGGGGTCAAACTTAGCAGGTTCACGCGAAGAAAGATTCTGCTTCTTTTCAAAGCGTTCTTTCTTGGGTTCTTCCACAGCGCGTTTAATACTAAGGCTGATTTTACCGTCGTCACCGACGCTTAACACCTTCATTTTTACGGTATCGTTTTCTTTTACAAATTCGCGGATATCGGTAACGTAGCTCTTTGCAACTTCCGATATATGTACCATACCGCTTTTATTATCACCTAAGTCTACAAAAACTCCGAAATTTGTAATACCTGTGATTTTTCCTTCTACTATTTGTCCAACCTCAATTTGCATAAATTATGCAGTTCCCCCTTAAATTATTGTTTCAGCGTCCGGAAACATCTATATAAACCTGCTCGTCCGCAAAGACATATCCCAGTCTGTCACGGGCAGCTTTTTCAATAATTTTGGCTTCGTTGCCTTCGCTGAGTAATTCTTTATATTGTTCAATCATTTGATTGGTTTGGGCAATTTGTTCTTCATATTCACGAAGTTTTTTCCTGCCGTCGTTAAGGTCACCCCAAAGCGACGAAAGAGAGTAAACTAAATACACAGACACGCAGAGAACCAAAACACGTAAAAGTATGCTATTATCCTTGCGCTTTTTCATAACACATTACTCCACAATAAAAATACTTCATAATAAGTATACAACATTTACTGTCAATGTTTCAAGAGTTTTTTCTTATAACTTTAATTTTTTTGAAAGTTTTTTTGATATTTAACCACATTTTATCCGTATTTTTCTCTAAAAAGGCACCGAAACGGTCTAAATGATAATTTATTTTACTGAAAATTTTAAGCATAAAAGATAATATCAAGCTAAAAAAAGGCAATGTAAGGCGGGAGAAAGTCAATCTGCATAATATAAAACCAATAGCTTCACCCACTAAAATGTATCCTCGCACTTCCCCGTTACAACGCGCCATTAAAAGCATAAAAGTGATAAAAGTAAAAGCCAAAAACAAAAGCAAATCTTCAAAAAACACTAAAACGGCGGAATGCTTAACAGTTTTTCTAACAGCTCGAAAGCAGTCAAAGGCTGTTGCCCAAATAACTCCTACCAAAACGGCACAGAGAAAAGACACGGTTTGAAATCCAATGCTAATTTCCCACATTTATTTAAAAAGTCTCCTTATTACCGAGCCTTTGGCAGAGGAATCGTTGAGATAAACCAAGGCGTCAAATCTTCCTTCTATCACCATATCGCCGTTTTCAACGTTAAAACTTTCTATTTTAATTTCCTTTCCTCTTATTACCGCTTTTCCCATTACCGATATCACACTAACCGTTTCATCGTCAAAACTCAAAATATCCTTAATTCCGGTTAAAGAAATTTTCTTTCTGTCTTCCATAATAATCGTGTGCGGAAAACAACTATCATTTGCGTTCATAAAAAAACCACCCTTCACAACAATATATTGCAAAGGGTAACGGTTTATTCGATTATTTTATAAAGAGAAGCTGCATCATCTTTTTTAACAGTTTCCGCAACCGAAGTTACCTGAACCTTAACGGTTCTTGTACCAAAAGCGATTTCAATAATATCGCCTGCTTTTACATCATAAGAAGCGCGAGCAACTTTTTCGTTTACAGTTACTCTTCCTGCATCACAGGCTTCATTGGCAACGGTGCGACGTTTAATAATACGTGCAACTTTTAAATATTTATCAAGTCTCATAAATTACTCCATAAAAAACCGAGCCACCCTGACGGGTGGCACTGATTTTATTAGATAGCGTCTTTGAAAGCTTTACCAGCTTTGAATACAGGAGCCTTAGAAGCAGCGATTTCAATCTTTTCCTTGGTTAAAGGATTGATACCGGTTCTAGCAGCGCGTTCGCGTACTTCGAAAGTACCGAAGCCAACTAAAGCAACCTTTTCGCCAGCCTTAAGTTCAGCCTGAACAGTTTCGATGAAAGCAGCAAGGGCTTTGTCAGCTACTTTTTTCTCGATACCGGCTTTATTAGCGATAGCAGCGATGAGTTCAGTTTTGTTCATTTTCATGACCTCCATTTTAATATTTTCAACAGTATTATATCACAAGTACTGTATGAAATCAATAATTCTTTACACGATTCCAATATTCATCAAGCTTGTCCGCAGACAAATCCTTCATATCAAAACCATCTTTTATAATTTCCTTTTCGGCGTCCTCAAAACGATGGATGAATTTTGAAGTAGCTTTACCCAAAGCCTCTTCACAGTCAATACCCAAAAGTCTTCCTACATTTACAACCGAAAATAGTAAATCTCCAAGCTCCTCGGTGAGACGTTCTTTATCGCCTGAATCAATAATTTCCGTTACTTCTGACGTTTCTTCTTTAACTTTTAGAAGAGCGGCTGCCGAAGAATCAAAATCATAACCGGCTTTTGAAGCGCGTTTTTGAACCTTTTGCGCCCTAAGCAACGCGGGAAAAGCTGCGGGAACACTACGCAAAGTATCGGAATAGGTTTCTTGAGATTTTTCAACTCTCTTAAGCTTTTCCCAATTATCCAACACCTTTTCGCTGGTATCAGCCTTTGCGTCGCCAAATACGTGAGGATGACGGTAAACGAGTTTTTTGGAAACACCGTCTACAACATCAGAGAAATCAAACCTTCCCTCTTCCTCTGCCATAATTGCGTGGAAGACAACCTGCATAAGTACGTCGCCTAATTCTTCACACATATCGTCAGTATTATCCCTGTCGATAGCATCCACAGCTTCATAAGCTTCTTCAAGGAAATTATTGCGAATAGAAGCATGCGTTTGCTCCCTATCCCACGGGCAACCGTCAGGTGCGCGCAGTTTTTTCATAATTTCCAAAAAATCTTCCATAGAATACTTTTCCATAAAAACTCCTACATTTATATTTACCATATTTTCACCTAAAAATCAATAGATATTTTAAAAAAAACTGTTAAAAAAGACACTGAAATCGTAAATTTCTACTAATTTTACTAAATAAAATGCAATTTTTCCAACACTCTTGCTATAGCTTTGCCTTTCGGAAAACCTTCAATGTCTTCTTTTGACAAGGTTTTAAGAGCAAAAAGTACTATAAAATACACAATTACTGCTGTAATAACACTTAAAGCAGTGGTTATTAAATTGCTCAGTTTTAAATATTCACAGGCAAAAGACACACCAAAAGCCGCGCCTCCGCAGCAAAGAGCGGAAACAAATGGTTTAATAATAACAGCAACGAAATTAAATTTAACACCCGTATGCTTTATAAGACAGTACATATTTGAAGCGAAAATATACACGTAGCAAAGAGTAGTTCCTATAGGCGCACCCATAATGTTAAGCTCAGGTCTACCGACGAGAATAAAGTTAACCACAATTTTCAAAACGGCGCCAATAGCAATATTTCTAACAGGAAGCATTGGTTTTCCAATAGCCTGAAGCATATTTGTCATAGGAACGCTGAGCCCTGAAAAAACAGCAGCAATACCCAGTATACGAAGTATCGGAGCACCAATTTCAACAGGAGCAACTCCGTCGTAAAGCAGCCCCATAACACTTGGAGCAATAGCACAGAGCCCAATACCTGCAGGAATGGCTATAACCGCAGTGGTACGCATAATAGTTTCCATTGTCTTTTTAACGGCAGCCATATTCTTTTCGACCCAAACAGTAGTAAGAAAAGGCACCGAACCAATGCCTAAAGTTGCGGTAATGGTTGGAATCAGATTGTACAGTACGTACGCTTCACCCCGTATTCCGTAAAGAAAAGTCGGCATATTAGAAGCGTTAAGCGCTTCTCTGCCGAACTCTGCGGCAGAAGCATTATAATCGTTAAACGAATCTATATACATATTTTTAACAAACTCAAAAGAAGATTCCATAACGTTTTTGAGTTGCCATTTAACCATAAAGGTATCTATAAACAGGGTAACGTTATTAGCCAAAGAACTGAGAGCAACGGGAACTGCGATAATCAAAAGAGCTTTCAGAATAGCCTTCCCTGTTTTGGCAGCAGGTGATTTTTCAAGGTCTTCTTTTTTAATGGGATCACCCACAATTTTGTGTCTTAATATAAGATACGCATTAGCAGCAATAGTACCTACCATAATACCTGCCAGCGCACCGGCAGCCGCATACGCAACTTCGCCCGTAATTTTAAGGACAACGTAAGCGAAAGAAAAACCTAAAATCAGTTTTCCGAGAGCCTCGATAATGTCAGAAATTGCGGTAGGATACATATTGTGCATACCTTCGTAATAACCGCGATAGGATGACATATAACTGCAAAAAAGAATGGTAGGAGCTATCATAAGGACGCAAATACCCACGTTTAAGGCTTCGGATTTTGAATCGGTAGTCATTAAAGAGTAAGGCACAATAGCCAACAGCATTATAATAAATCCTGCAATACCGGTAACCAAAAAAGCGCTTTTCGCAATTTTTAATGTTTTTCTCGCATCATTCAGCCTGCCTTCGGCTACACTTGCCGCCGTAAGACGCGACACAGCTATGGGAAGCCCTGCCATTGAAAGGGCGTAAATAGGCAAAAACAAATCATAAGCAGATGAAAAATATCCAAATCCCAAATCGCCTATAAGTCTTTGCAACGGAATTTTAAAAATAGCGCCAATAACTTTTACTATAATTGTAGAAGCAAGAAGTATTACGGCGCCGCGTTCAAAGTTCTGCGCTTTTACTTTTTTATCACTCATACTTATTTCCTTTCTGACAGTACTTTTATAAGTTCAAGCACTCCGTCGGCTAGGGCAATATCACCGCTATACGCAACGGAGGAATAGGAAGCGTTGGCGTCGTCTCCCGCGTCGTCTGAAATTTGACGGACACAGGCAAATTTAATACCTGTTTGGTGACAAACCGAAGCAATAGCGGCGGTTTCCATATCGCACGAAAGTGCGCCGAATTCATCCCTCATTCGGTTTCTTAAAACATCGTCGCTGATAAAACAATCACCAGATACCGCAAGACCTTTTTTAGCGGCGGGAAAAATTTCACCGAGCATGGCCGTTAAATCTCGGTCGGCATCATAAATATAATCCTGACCCGGTTTTTGACAAGGCTTATATCCAAGACAAACAAGGTCGAAATCATGTTCAAGAAAACGATCGTTAATAATAACGTCGCCTTTCTTAACACCGCTAACACCGCCCGAATATCCATAGTTAAGGATAGTATCGCAACCTTCCGCATAAAGATACATGGCACCTGCAGCGGCATTAACCTTACCTATTCCGCAATGAAGTGCCAAAACGCATATATCACCAACAAAAAATTTATGGCAATCTCTTCCGAAAAATCCAACGTTTTCGCTCACTTTGATTTTTTCAATCAATGGAGCATACTCACCGTCGTCTGCAATAACAATACCTATTTTCTCAACCATACTTTTTCCTCTTTTATAATGATAAATTTATGGGGTATTTACCGTAAAACTCTCCTATTCCTTTTTTACGGTTCAGAAGTTCATCAAAGCGCCCTATGTACTCATACGGGTATTTAAAATTGAAAATTCTTTCAATATAATCTCCGCCGGGTTCCCTCATTTTGGTAACTGCCGAAGCGCCGCAAGCAAGAATTGTGTGGGTTTCATCCATAATATAAACGTTATATAAACATTCTTTTCCCTTTTTGGCGTATCCAACGTTTTCAAGATTGCCTACAGTCTTGCTCTGGCGGTACATATAGTAAGGGGTAATACCGTTTTTTGAAAGCGTTTCTCTGGCGTAAGCTACCATTTCATCGGCAATTTTTCCAACCTTGATTTCCGGAAAATCACCCGAAACGTTCATACGTGACGAACGCTTCATGGAAAGAGAGTGAACTGTAACGCTTTCGGGACCCAGCTTTAATATTTCATTTAATGTAGCCTTAAAGGTTTCAAAATCATCGCCGGGAAGTCCGGCAATAAGGTCCATATTTATATTATCAAACCCGACTTCACGCGCCATTATAAAAGCCTCCACGGTTTGCGCGGCAGTATGAGCCCTTCCGATAGCGCGAAGAACTTGGTCACTCATAGTCTGAGGGTTAATGCTTATTCGGTCTACACCGCAATTTTTCAGCGCAATAAGTTTTTCTTTTGTAATGGTATCGGGACGGCCGGCTTCAACCGTAAATTCACGCACAGTAGAAAAATCGAAGCTTTCTTTTATAAGGCTTAACACCCGTGTTAACTGCTGCGCCGAAAGAGTTGTCGGTGTGCCGCCGCCCATATAAACGGTAGTAAGTTTTAAATTATTCTCTTTAGCGATTAAGGCGGTAGCTTTAATTTCCTTACATAAATACTCCACGTATTCGGGAATAAGTTTTTCCGCCTTTTCCACCGCATGGGAAACAAAGGAGCAGTAAGAACAACGGGTAGGACAAAACGGCACGGAAATATAAAGACTAAAGGAATCGTTTTGTGAAAGCCGAATTATTTCTTCTTCGCCCTTATGGGTTTCTTCACATAGAGAAATTTTTTCTTCATTTACAAAAAACTTATTTTTAAAAAATTCTTTTGCGGCATCTTCGCTGCCCAATTCTTTTATAACTGCAGAATAAAGCCTTGCAGGACGAATTCCCGTTACTATACCCCATTTAGGTGAGTAGTCGGTCACTTCCGCAAAACAAAGAAACAAAAGAGCTGCCAATTCCCTCTCGGCATCTCTTTCGGTAAAAGGCTTGGAAAGGGTTCTGCTTTTTTCACAAAATTTTTCTCCGATTTTAAGAGAGGCGTAAATTTTTTCGCCATCTTGCTTTGTTACCGCAACCTTATCGTCAGCCTCATAAACGTCCAGTACTTCAATTTTTTCAAAGGGAAGAAAAAGACGGCACAACTTTTCGGTTTCATAACGAAAGCCGTGGCCAATGCAACACAGTTTCATTACATAATTTCCTTTATATAAGGGTTATATTGCTTTTCGTAAGACAGTCTGGTAGCCGGACCGTGACCCGGATAAACCTCAAAATCACCCTCAATAGAGCAAAGGCGCTTTAAAGATTTTGCTTGTTCGGTTCTGTCTCCTCCAACAAAATCAGTTCTGCCGACACTCATTCTGAAAAGCGTGTCACCACTGAATATTCTGTCACCTATAACGTAGCAGACACTACCCTTACTGTGGCCCGGTGTAAGCAACACCTTTACGGGTATATCACCTATATTAAGTTCATCAGCGTCGTTGACAAGTTCGTCAGCTTCAAACGGTTCGCATTCAAGGCAAAACCTTTCTGAAAGGTTTAAAGAACTGTCAAACAGACCTTTTGCGTCGTATTCACAAATATATACCTTGCCGCCCGAAAGGTTTCTTGCTTCATTGGCTCCCATTATATGGTCGAAATGATTGTGAGTAAGAAGAATTGCAAATTCCTTACCGGAGTTTTCTTTTATAAAGCGTCTTATTTCCTCGGTCATTTCGCCGGGATCAATAATAATCGCCGCTTTATCGCTTGATAAAAGGTAAGCGTTTTCATCCATCATAGGCGTTGAAACGGTAGTAAACTTCATACTTTCTTTCTCCAAATTTCGGTATCTAATACGATTGTTACGGGGCCGTCATTAAGAAGCTCTACCTTCATATCGGCGCCAAAGCTTCCCTTTTCCACCCTTTTAACACCGTTTTCGGCAAGCAAGCCGCAAAAGCGTTCATATTCAATATTAGCTTCATCAGGAGCTTTTGCAAGACTAAAGGAAGGACGGTTGCCTTTTTTGGTGTCAGCGCAAAGGGTAAAGTTAGAAATAACCAAAGCCTCGCCTTCTATATCAAGCAAGGATAGATTCATTTTGTCTTCATCGTCGCAAAACACCCGTAAATTGGCAACCTTCTTTGCAAGAATTTCGGTATCTTCCGAAGTGTCTGTTTCATAAACGCCCAAAAGCACAAGAAAACCTTCGCTTATTTGCCCAATAATATTGCCGTCTACCTTAACGCTTGCATTTTTAACTCTTTGAATAACTGCTTTCATAACAATCCTTATTTATTTATTCTTTCTACGCTGAAAACACCGTGAATTTTTTCTAAACGGTTTATAATATTTTTGAGATGCTCTACACCTTCGGTACTTACAGTTATCAGCGTCACACTGTTACCGTTTTTAGTAGGTCTGGCATTTATACTGTGAAGTGATACGCGCATATTGATAAGCGCTTGTGAAATATCAAGAATAAGCCCTTCACGGTCAATAGCGGAAATCTGCAACGATGCAAGAAAGGAAGTGGGACGGTTGTCTGCCCAATAAGAAGTAATCCATCTGGCAGGTTCGCTTGCCGTCTCAATATCCTTCGGCACGTTTATACAATCACGTTTATGAATCGAAACGCCGTGTCCGCGAGTAATAAAACCGATTATATCATCACCGGGAAGCGGAGCGCAGCACTTTGAAAACTTAATAAGACAGTTTTCAATTCCTTCAACAATTACACCGTCGGAAGCTTTTTGAGAACGGTGAGGTGTAACTTCGGGAGTGGTAATAACAACCTTATTTTGCTTTGATAAGCGGTTATAATTTTCCTTAATATTAGGCAAAATTCTTGCCAGCACAACACCGCCGTAGCCTATTGCAGCGTAAAGCTCGTCTATGCCTTCGAGCCGTTGACGTTTAGCAATATCGTTTAGGAAATCTTTATACTGATTTTCGTCACTGAATACAATACCGTTACGTTTAAATTCTTTATCAATTTCACTTTTACCGCTTTCAATATTCTCTGCGCGTTTTTCCTTTTTGAACCAACTTCGAATTTTTGATTTTGCTTGGTTAGTTACGGCAATATTAACCCAATCTCTGCTGGGGCCGTGACCGGCTTGATTGGTGGTGAGAATTTCAATAATTTCACCCGTTTTAATAACGTGGTTAATGGGTACAATTCTTCCGTCAACCTTTGCTCCCACCATTTTAATACCAACGGCAGAGTGAATGGCAAAAGCAAAGTCAACAACCGTTGCTCCTGCAGGGAGGTTAATAACGTCACCACGGGGTGTAACGGCGAAAACGTCGTCTTGCGCCAAATCAACCTTAATGCTTCTTATAATTTCGGAAGCGTCACCCGTATCGTTTTGAGACTCAAGAATCTGCCTTATCCAAGCAAGCTGTTCTTCCATACCGGCATCGCTACCGTGAACACCCGCTTTGTACTTCCAGTGAGCGGCAATTCCGTATTCGGCGGTTTCGTGCATTTCGGTAGTACGGATTTGAATTTCAAAAGGCACCCCTTCTCTGCCGATAACGGTAGTGTGAAGAGATTGATACATATTAGGCTTAGGGGTAGAAATATAGTCCTTAAACCTGTTGGGTATGGGACGGAAAAGGTCGTGAATAATACCCAGAATATTGTAGCAGTTAGCTACGGTATCGGTAATAATACGAACAGCGTAAATATCATAAATTTCTTCAAAGCTTTTGCCTTGAACGAACATTTTGCGGTAAATACCGTTAATAGATTTAACACGGCTTTGGAATTCGGTTTTAACGTCGGGCATTTCGGCTTTAAGGCGTTCATCTATTCGTTCCTTTACCGATTCAAGCATCTGAGAGCGGTACTTCTTATTACCTGTAAGCAAAGTTTCTATTTCATGGTAAGCAATAGGGTCAAGGTGTGCAATAGAAATATCTTCAAGCTCTTCTTTTATGGGGCGTATACCCAATCGGTGAGCAATGGGCGCATATACCTCCAAGGTTTCAAGAGCCTTATCACGGCGCTTTTGTTGAGGCATATAGTCAATTGTACGCATATTATGAAGTCTATCGGCGAGCTTAATAAGAATAACCCTTATATCCTTACCCATAGCAATAAGCATTTTTCTGATACTTTCGGCTTGTTGCTCTTCCTTTGAAATAAAGGATAAACGGCCGATTTTGGTAACGCCGTCAACCAACAACGCAACCTCTTCACCAAACTTTCGGCGTATATCATCAAGAGTAGTTTCGGTATCTTCCACCGTGTCGTGAAGAAGAGCGGCGCAAACGGCTTCGCTGTCAAGACCAAGCTGAACTACAATACGCGCAACACAAACGGGATGAATATAATATTCTTCCTTTGACCGACGAAGCTGACCTTTATGAACTTCTACGCAAAATTCAAAAGCCTTTCTTATTTTTTCGTAATCAAATTCAATGCTTTGACTGGTTAAAAACTCTTTAAAAACCTCATAATCTTTTTCATAAACGCTATCCAAAACCGTTCACCCCCTTACACGGCGAAGCACTGAAGAATCATCAAGATTAACTTTACTGCCTAAATTTTTAACGGCAATATAATCGGTTTCGCCTTTTATTATTTCTATAAGACCAAGTTCTTCAAAAACATCAATAATTATTTTTACCTTAGCAAGTCCCAATTCATTCATAAAACGTTGCTGGGCGGAAATCACCGAAATCTTTTCGCGACTTAAGAATTTATAAACCAAACCGCATTCTTCTCTTGTCGGCGCAATTCTTCCGTAATCGGCAGGAATAAGAGAATTAAAATCATCGTAATCGGCAATTTCCTTAGCAAGCGATGAATCGTTAACACCCGCCAAGCGGTAGTCTTTAATTATTATAGACAAATATTCTTTTCCGTTATAAACGTTTGAGTCAAGCCCTACGGCTAAATCAAGCAAATCGCCGCTTTTGAAGGGAAAAGCTCCTTCACCGCAAGAAAACAACATAGCTTGAAAAGAAACAGGGCCTTTTGCAAAAGAAAGTTTTGTATGCTTTCCTCCGGCGACCGAAGCAAACTTTTCAAGAGTAACACCAAAAATCCCGAAAACGGGAGTATTATTACCCGTGCCGTATGGTTGTAACACGTCAAGCGCCTCCACAAGGTCTAAAGAAAGCGCCGCAGGGTTAAGTTTACAGTCAAGTTTTAAAACTTGTACTACATTTTCACCGTTTCTGGCGTACTCGTTAACCGCACTACGAAAAACATCTATATTATCTTTTTTTAGGGTAAGCCCCGCCGCAAGAGCGTGACCGCCGAACTTTTCGGTATATTCACGGGCGCTGTTTATGCAGTCATAAAGTGAAAAGCCTTCAATACTTCTTCCCGAACCGTGAGCAATTTCACCGTCAAAGCTAAGCACAATAGCGGGCTTGCCGTAATGCTCGCAAATTCTGGACGCAACTATACCAACAATTCCGTGATGCCAATTTTCTCCCGCAACGACAATAACGCGATCTCTGTAAAAACCGGTTGAATCTATAATTTTCTGCGCTTCATCGAAAATTTCTTTTTCAATTTGCTGACGTTTTGAATTATCGGCAGCGATTTCTTCGGCAAGAATTAAAGCTTCTTCTCCGTCATCGGTAACAAGAAGCCGAAAAGCACGTTCTGCGCTGCCCATTCTTCCCGCCGCATTGATTCTCGGCACTAGCCCAAAAGAAACTCTGGAAGCAGAAAAAGCCGCGTTATTTAAACCTGAAACCTTAATAAGAGCAGAAACGCCTAAGCGTTTTTCACTCTTTATAATATTAAGACCCGCTTTAACAAAAGAACGGTTTACACCGACAAGGGGCATAACGTCGCCTATTGTTCCTATGGCAACAAGATCGCCGTACTCTTCGATTAGTTCTTCGGGAGATGTGCCTTCCAAAGCGCATATAAGGTTAAAAGCAACCCCAACGCCGCAAATATCTTTAAACTCGCTGAAATCGTCAACACGATGAGGGTCAACTACGGCAACGGCGTTCGGTAATACTTCTTGAGGTAAGTGATGGTCGGTTACAACAACCTTTACGCCAAGCTCATTCGCCAAATCAATTTCTTCGTTACAACAAATACCGTTATCCACCGTAACTATAAGAGAAACGCCCTTTTGGAAAAGTTCGCGGATACCGTCCTTATTCATACCGTAACCTTCGCTAAAACGGTCAGGTATGCGGCAAATAACACGCGCTCCACTGCCGGTAAGGTACGAATAAAGAAGCGCTGTAGCAGTAACACCGTCACAGTCATAATCTCCGTAAACGGCAATAAGCTCGTCGTTTTCTATTGCGTCGTTTATGCACTCCGCCGCCTTACCTATATCGGTAAGCTCGTAAGGGTCGGGAAAGATTAGGTCGTCGGATATAAACTCATCTAAAACAGACGGGTCGTCATAACCACGGGATGCGGCAATCATAGCCACAAACGGGTCAATATCACATTCTTCGGACAGTTCTTTTGCAAGTTCTTTATCAATATTTGCAATTTCCCACTTTTTCATACAATTGCCACCTCCTTAAAAAAATCACATAATATCCCACGATAAATCAATAATAATATATATTTTAACATAATAATATTATGTTTGCAATAAAAAAGTAGAAGAGCCGAGACATTTTCAAGATAATTGTATCAAAATTAAATTATAAGTATCACAACAAAAAAGAAGGCTTCTTCCGAAGCCTTCGTAAAAACAATTTATTTGTTTATTTCTTTAAAGAAAGGGCAGCCTTTGCTTTTTCGGCAATATCCTTACCTCTGAGTCCGTAAAGGTCTAAAAGGTCGTTAGCGGGACCTGACTGACCGAAACGGTCGTAAACGCCCAGCTTAACAACAGGAACGGGATATACTTCGCTTAAGTATTCTGCAACAGCAGAGCCCAAGCCGCCTACAACCGAATGTTCTTCTGCAGTAACAATTGCGCCTGTTTCTTTAGCGGCTTTAAGAACGATTTCGGTATCGAGAGGCTTAATGGTAGCCATATTGATAATACGTGCGCTTACACCCTGCTCTTTAAGGATTTCATAAGCTTCCATTGCTTCGGCAACCATAAGACCGGTAGCAATAATGGTAACGTCGGTACCTTCCTTAAGCTCAACACCCTTGCCGATTTCAAACTTATAATCGTCGTCAAAAACAATGGGAACGGCAAGACGTCCAAAACGCATATAAACGGGACCGTCGTGGTTATAAGCAGCCTCTAATGCCTTTTCAGCTTCAACGGCGTCTGCAGGGTTAATAATAGTCATACCGGGAAGAGTACGCATAAGAGCGATATCTTCACAGCACTGATGGGTTGCGCCGTCTTCACCAACCGAAATACCTGCGTGAGTAGCGGCAATAACAACGTTTAAGTGGGGGTAACAAACTGCGTTTCTTACCTGTTCGAAGGCTCTTCCTGCTGCAAACATAGCAAAAGAAGAACAGAAAACTTTTTTACCGGTTGCGGCAATACCTGCGGCAATACCTACCATATTTTGTTCTGCAATACCACAGTCGTAGAAACGTTCAGGATATGCCTTTTTGAAAACAACGGTTTTGGTTGCTTCTGCAAGGTCAGCATCAAGAACAACAAAATCATTATATTTTTCACCAAGCTTCAAAAGACCGGCGCCGTAGCCGTCTCTCGTAGCCTTTTTAATTACATCAGCCATAACTTTTCTCCTTCCGATTATTTAAGGGCTTCGGCAATAGCGGCAAGGTCTTTAAGAGCAACTTCATAATCTTCATCGCCGGGGGCTTTACCGTGCCAACCTACGTTGTTTTCCATATAGGAAACGCCTTTACCTTTTACGGTTTTTGCAATAATACAGAAAGGCTTATCGGAAGCGTTGGCTTTTTTAAGCGCAGCTTCAATAGCGTCAAAATCGTGACCGTCGATAACCTCAACGTCCCAACCGAAAGCAATAAACTTTTCATCAATGGGACTGGGGCTGTTTACTTCGTCACAGGTGCCGTCTATCTGAAGATTGTTAAAATCCACAAAAGCGGTAAGATTGGAAAGTCCTTTATTTGCGGCAAACATCGCTGCTTCCCAAACCTGACCTTCTTCACATTCACCGTCACCAAGAATTGTGAATACACGGTAATTATCACCGAAATGCTTTGCAGAAAGAGCCATACCAACGGCAGCGGAAATACCCTGACCGAGAGAACCGGAGGACATATCAACACCGGGGATATGCTTCATATCGGGATGTCCTTGCAAACGTGAATCGATTTTACGTAAAGAATTAAGCTCCTTTACTTCAAAATATCCGCGATTGGCAAGTACGGAATAAAGCGCGGGCGCAGCGTGGCCTTTAGAAAGTACAAGGCGGTCTCTGTCAGCCTTTGCGGGATTTTTCGGGTCAATGTTCATCTCTTTAAAGTAGAGATAAGTGAGGATATCCGCGCAGGAAAGCGAACCGCCCGGATGACCTGCTTTAGCGCTGTGTACACCTTCGATAATACCGATTCTTACATCGTTGGCAACGCGCTGAAGTTCTTTTTTTGTTACAGCGTCCATTTTACGCATCCTTTCATTTAGGCAAACTTAAAAGTCCGCCGTCTTTAAATATTCAATAAAGTCGGCAACGGCTCCGTCACGGCAAGCACATCCGACAAAATCGACAATTTCTTTGATATCCTCGGGACTTTCCTTCGGACAAGCGGAAATATCCGCCGTTTCTAACATTTTACTATCGTTATAATAATCACCAATAGCAAAAGTTTTTCCCTTTGGTATATTGAGCATTTTACTGAGTTCACCCAAAGCAAAGCCTTTATGAGCACCACCGGGAAGCTGTTCATAACCTTTGTACGCAACACCGTCTATTGAAAATGTTGCTTTTGTGTATTCACAGTTAACGCTTTTGAATTCCTTAATAAGCTTTTCAATCTCCTCTTCGGGCTCATCGGCGTAATAATAACACATAGCCTTATTCCACTTAAGGTCTTTAAGTTCATCAAAAGTTGCAATTTTATATTTAAGGTGTTCGTAATCAAAATGAACCTGACAAGGTTTGCTCCAGTTTAGCATATATAAATCCTTACCGCAATAAACTTCAACGCCAAGGTTGGGCATTCTTTCAAGAAGAATTCTAAAAAAATCCTTATCTCCGTCTTCAAGACACCTTTCCATAATCGGCGCATTTTTTACGTAATCGTAAATCATACCGCCGTTATAAACAATAGCGTGGGCAAGGCTTTTAAAGTTACACACAATATGTTCTATTGCGGGACCGCAGCGTCCCGTAGCAATACAAAAAGTACCGCCCAATGAAATAAATTCTTCAATTGCGGCAATATTTTTGGGGTTAATATACCCCATTTCCATAAGAGTTCCGTCTATATCCGAAACCAGAAGACAATCTTTAAACTTCATTATTAAAATTTTCCTCCAAAAAAGATGTAAAATAATTTGGTAAATCGCTTGTGAATTCCATATACTCTTTGGTAGCCGGATGAATGAAGCCGATTTTTCTTGCGTGGAGGCATTGACCGTTAATCTCCTTTATAACCCTTTTGGGGCCGTAAACCGCATCCCCTGCTAAAGGATAACCAATATAGGACATATGCACTCTTATTTGATGCGTTCTTCCCGTTTCAAGTTTAAGCCTTACGTGAGTAAACTTTTCTCCGCGGGCTAAAACCGTAAAATGAGTGGTGGCATCCCTTCCGTTAACGGGGGTTACCGCCATTTCTTTCCGCCTTACGGGATGACGGCCTATGGGAGCGTTAATAGTGCCCTTATCGTTTTTAACCCTGCCGTAAACTACCGCTTCGTATTCACGGGTAAAGGAATGTTCTTTAATTTGTTCGGCAAGAAAATGATGAGCTTCGTCATTTTTCGCCACAATAAGTAAACCGCTTGTATCTTTATCTATACGGTGAACAATACCCGGCCGCAAAACACCGCCGATACCCGAAAGTGAACCTCCGCAATGATAAAGCAAAGCGTTAACCAAAGTGCCGCTTTCATTTCCCGCAGCAGGGTGGACCACCATACCTTTGGGTTTATTTACAACAAGCAACCATTCGTCTTCGAAAACAACGTCAAGGGGAATATTTTCAGGTTCAGCTTTATCACTGACAGGGTCGGGTATGGTAACCTCTACCTTGTTACCCGCTTTCAGTTTAGTATTTTTAGAAGCCGCGACACCGTCAACCGTAACAAGACCGTCCGCAATAAGCTTTGCGGCATAAGAACGGGTAACTTCCGCTTTTTCGGCGGTAAAAACGTCAATACGGCGTGTTTCACCAAGGTCGCAGATATACTCCGACTTAACCATTACTGTCCGCCTTACGCTTTTTTGCTTCCTTTAACATATCGAGAATAAAGTAAAGTATCATAAGACCGGCACCTATAACAATGGTACAGTCGGCAACGTTGAACATTGGGAAATCCATAAACTCAAGATAAATAAAGTCTACAACTTCGCCGTCACGGAAAATACGGTCGATAAGATTACCTATACCGCCGGAAAGCACCAAAGTAAGCGCCCAGAAAAGCAGTTTATCTTTAAGACCGTATTTTAAAAGCATAGCAATACAAATAAGCATAATTATAATTGTTACCGAAAGCAAAAGCCAGGTGTGACCTTCTAGGAAACCCCAGGCGGCACCGCCGTTATTGGTGCGCCAGAAACCGATAACACCGGGGATAAATTCCATAGAAGGACCTGTCATAGGCACGTGAACCATAGCTAAATATTTAGTGTATTGGTCGGCAACAAGCATTAAAACGCCTACTATAGCTGCAAGAATATAGCTTACCAAATTATTTCCTCCTTTAGGAAATATTTACTATACGTATTTTTTGTAATTTAAAATAATTCTACCCTTTTTTGTGTGCTGAGAAGCACCCGAAAGAATAAATTTACCAACCCCGCGAACCGAAATTTTTGCAAATTCATCGGGGCAAAAAGTGATTTTATCAGTAATAACCGAATTTACTGCAACTCTTTTTTCAAGAATTACTTCTTTGGCTTTTTCTCTCGAAGTGTTAAGCAAAGCCGCCACAACGCAGTCAAGCCTTAAAGAAGCAACAGTATCTGAAAAATCCGCAAGCTTTCCAAAACCGGGTAACGGTAATTCGAACCCTTTAGTAACAGTTACACCCACTCCGCCTACCTTTTCGATTTGTGAAGAAACGTAAGACGAAATGCTGTCTGCAACGAAAACAACCGCTCTTCCCTCTTCCAAAAGAATATCCCCCACCTTTTCTCTGGTAATTCCCAAAGACATAAGCGTACCGAGAAAATCGCGGTGAGAGAGTTTATCGCTTTTACGGTAAGTAAAGGTAAAGGCTTCTGCCGAAAAAGCGTCAGCAGGATCATCAAGCCATTCGGGCATAGCAATAAAATACACGCGTTCGGCGTCGTCATATCCGCCGAAAAACGCATATTTTTCACCCTTTAAAATTGGCAGAGAACTGATGAAAGATGCTTCACTTTGACTTAAAAAGCCAACCGAACGAAACATACCCGAAGTACTGCAAAGGCGTAAAGCATCACGTACTTTTGCGGTAAGGAGTTGTTCGTCCATTTATTAGTAGAGAGAAGATTCGTAATCGCCGTATTCTTCAAAAACGGTATCGCCGTTAACGTCAACATCACAGGGGGCGATAACAAAAGTATGGTTAGCAGCCTTTCTGATAGTACCGTTTTTAGCGTAAGCAACACCGCTTAAGAAGTCGATAATACGACGTGATAAATCTCTGTCTGCTTTTTCAAGGTTTAAAACGATAGTTTTTTTAGCGCAGTAATGGTCGGCAATGCCGGTTACGTCTTCAAAGCGTTCGGGCTTTACAAGAACAAGCTGCATATTTCCGTTAGTAAAAGCAACAGTCTTGCCTCTGGCGGGACGAGCTTCTTTTTTAACGGTTTCTTTTTTGGGCTGCTCTGCTTCAACCTCTTCGTTTTCGGCTACCTCATCATCGTATTCGTCGTCGGAAACGTTAATAATGTTTTTAATACCTTCCCAGAATTTCATTTTTATATCTCCTTTTTAATTAATTATAATTTCTTCTTCCGAAAAGAAGCGTACCGATTCTGACCTCGGTAGCGCCGCACTCTATGGCTTTTTCGTAGTCACCCGACATACCCATAGACAAAATCTCCATAGATACATTATCTATGTTTTTGCCCTTAATGTCAATAAACAGTTGCTTCATTTTCGAAAAATATTTTACGTTTTCTTCTGCTTGTGCGCAAATCGGCGGAATTGCCATAAAGCCTTTTATTCTTATTCCGCTTATTTTAGCGATTTCATAAAGATTTTCTTCAACCTTATTGAAAGAAAATCCCGATTTGCTTTCTTCGTCGCCAACGTTAACTTCAAGCAATATATCAGTAACGGTTCCTATTTTTTGCGACTGTCTTCCTATCATTTCGGCAAGACGAATACTGTCTACCGATTCTATAAGAGCCACTCTGCCAACAACGTCTTTAACCTTATTGGTTTGTAAATGCCCTATAAAATGCTTGGTAACGCCTTTTTTAACGTCGTTTTCCTTTGAAATAAGTTCTTGAACCCGATTATCTCCGATAACTCTGATTCCGTTATCCAAAGCGTAATTTATAAGTTCTGGCGAAACAGTCTTTACGGCGGCAAGAAGAGTTATATCCTCCGCTTTTCGTCCGCTTCTTTCCGCCGCAACGGCTATTTTTTCTTTAATTTCTTTAAAGTTTTGGTCAAAAACTTCAGTTAATGATTTTTCCGTCATACAGGTTTTTCCCCTTTACAACAACTTTATCATAAAGGCGAAGCTCGGTATTTTCACTTGCGTCCGCCTTTTCACATATAACGTAATCATCGTTTTGGTAAAGCACCTTTACGGTAACAAATTTCAGTTCCATACCCGAAATAATATAAACGCCGGTTTTGTTTTCATTAACTCTTAAGGCGCTTTTATTCACCTTTAATCCTTCGTATTCACCGTTTATAACCGTCATAGCGCCGGTTCGCATGGTGGCAAGCTCCGCATTCATTTCTTGACAGGAAAATAAAATTACTGTCCTTTCACGGTCTTCGGAAAGATTTATTTGAGCAACCTTTACTTTAATATAAGGATTGCTTTTAAGCTGAGTTTTAACGGTTACAACGTCGCCTACTTTATAAGCCAAGGACTGATTAGCTGTCATACCGGCGGCAATATACCAGGTATAGTCAGAAACAATTTTACCTATTTTCCTGTCTGTTTCACTTTGGTTTGCGTTAACCGAATCCATAAATTCTGGTGTAAAACGGTCAAGGTCATCAGCGCCGAGCACCGTTTCGTACCCGTCAACGTGGGAAACAAAAAAGCCCGAAGAAACGGCGGTGATTTTATCAACCGGTTCGGAAAGAGAAGCTTCAAGAGAAGCAAGACGGCTGTTAAGGTCAGCAAGCAATGAAGAATAATCGGTACCGCTGCCTATTACCATTTCTTTACGGTTCATCATTGTGAGAAGGTTATATTCACTGCTTCTTGCTTCGGAATAATTTCCGTTAGCGGCATAAAAAAGAATGGTTCCCAAGGTATTGGTAATTTTACTGTCCAAAAGGTTTACGTCTACCGCCGCCAAATCATTATAACCTTGAATGGTTTCAATGTCGTTAATCTGCTTTTTTATTCCCGAAATTTCACTGACTTTAAGGGAATCTTTTTCGTTTTTATAAATATCGGCTATAGTGCCGTTTTTGGCTACCCTTTCGCCGTCGGACACTTTGAGGTGCATAACCCCGCTGTTACTCTTATCAATGGGAATTTCATTACGAATAATCATACCCGTAAAAGAAATACCGTCGGTTTCAAAAACGTACTCTGCGGTTTCGGTGGTTATGGGGCTGTATACGGCGGAGTAAATCTGGTGTAAAAGAAATACCGCCAAAAGAACTATTAACGCTGTTCGCAAAACACGGTTTTTAAGCATTTATAACTTCCTTTCTATAATTTCTACTGCCCTTTTTAATACGTCTTCACAATCCGCGTAAATCCAATTTATACGTAAATCACGTCGAAACCAAGTAAGCTGACGTTTTGCGTACCGTCTGGTTTCACGCTTTAACTTTTCAGTTGCTTCTTCAAGAGTAACCTTTCCGTCAAAGTATTCATAAAATTCCTTATGACCGATAGCCTGAGCGGCGGTAACGCCTTTATTTCTCATTCTCTCAGCCTCTTCCAGAACACCATTCCGGAGCATTAGGTCAACTCTGTTGTTTATTCTTTCGTAAAGCTTTTCACGGTCGGTAAAGTTAATACCAATCATTATTGCATCGTAAGGTGCTCCGTTTTTACGAGAAAGTTCATTTTGTCTTGTTAAGGTAATACCGGTTGTTTCGTAAATTTCCAAAGCTCTTATAATTCTGCGACGGTCAGAAGAATTTAACCTGTCCGCAGATTCTTTATCAACCTCTGCAAGACGGGAAAGCATTTCTTCGCCGCCGAAATTATCAAAATCCGCTTCAAGTTTTTTTCTTAAACCTTCATTGGTTTTTTCTTCGCAAAATTCAATTCCGTCAATAAGGGAATTAACATAAAGTCCTGTTCCGCCTACTATTACGGGAACCTTACCTCTTTTTAAAATATCATCAATTTTTTCTTTGGCTAAGTTTACGTAGTCGGCTACGCAAAAGCGTTCATCCGCATTTAAAAATTCGACAAGGTGGTGAATGACTTCTTTTCTTTCATTTTGGGTAGGAGCGGCGGTAGCTACAGACATACCTTTATATATTTGCATTGAATCGGCAGATACAATTTCACCGCCGAAGCGTTTTGCAAGCGCTATTCCCAAACCCGTTTTACCGGATGCGGTAGGGCCGACTACTACAATAACCTTTGGTTTTTCGGTAATATTACTCATTGAATCCGTCCAAACTGTTTTTCCAAATCACGTTTTTTAATTTCAAATGCTACCGGTCTGCCGTGGGGACAGTAAAAAATATCGTCACGGCTAAGCACTTCTGAAGCAAGCCTTAACTTTTCCTCATCGGAAGTTTTATAACCCGCTTTAATTGCCGCTTTACAGGCAACGGTGTGGTAAATTGTTTCAAGACGTTCTACCTCTACCGAACCGCTTTCGGCGAGTCCGAACGCAACTTCAAGGAAAAGTGAAGCGACGTCTTCACCGATAAGACTTGCAGGTATGCCGCGTACGATAACGGTGTTATTGCCGAAATCTTCAGCCTCAAATCCGCTTTTTTCAAGTATTTCGGCAGAATTTACAACAGCGTTATACTGTTCGGCAGAAAGCTTTACCGTAACGGGAAGAAGTAATTCCTGACACTGGGGCTTTTCTTCTTTTTTAAGTCTTTCAAAAATGATTCTTTCGTGGGAAGCGTGTTTATCTATGAAGAAAACGCTGTTTTCTTTTTCTACAATAATATAGGTAGAAAACGCTTCACCTATAAGTTTAAGTTGAGGTAAAACAGATACTTCTTCTGTTTTTGCTTCTTCGAATTTTTCTATTATTACTTTTTCTTCTTTAATCAAGGGTTTTGTTTCTTTGGAAACGTCTTCATTAACAACGGAAATCGCAGACTGTACCCTCGCCTTTTCTTCGTTAAGATTTTCAATTTCTTCTTTAACAGTTTCATTTTTTTCTATAGGAGCAACCCTTTTTTCTTCATTTTTTGAAAAATTAGAAAAAGCAGCCACGTAGGGCTTGGGTTCTTTATATAAAAACCTTTGCTTTTGCTCTGACTTTTCCTTTTTAATTTCGGAAATTTCTGCTTGTTTATACTGTTCAACCGTCATTCTGTCAAAGGCTTTAAAGCCGTTTGACGGCTTAATATTTATAGCGGGACGTTCTTCTCCCGATACAAGAGCGTTTTTAACGGTAAAATAAACAGCATCAAAAACAGCTCGGTCGTCTGAAAAACGAACTTCGGTCTTTGCAGGATGAACATTAACGTCAACCGTTTCGGGATTAACCGTAATGTTAAGTACGCAGGCGGGAAATTTTCCTACCATCACTGAATTTTTATACGCCGCCTCCAAAGCCGAAATAGCAGTTGCGGAGCGAATAAGCCTTCCGTTTAAAAAGAAATACTGAGAAGTTCTTTTAGGGCGGCAATATATCGGCTTACAAATAAAGCCTTCTACCTCTACCGATTTATTGTTACCCTTTGCCGGAATAAGAGTAGACGAAAATTCACGTCCCAAAACCGAATAAATTACCGATTCTAATTTACCGTCACCCGAAGTTGTAATAACGTTTTTTCCGTCTCTTATAAAACGGAAAGCAACCTCAGGATGAGAAAGCGCAATTTTTTCCACCAAATCTGCAACAAGATTGGCTTCGCTTGAATCCTTATGTAAAAACTTCATTCTTGCAGGTGTGTTAAAGAACAAATCACGCACAATTATAGTAGTGCCTTCGGGGCAACCGGCTTCTTCAAATGCAACTTCTTCCCCGCCCTCAATTACATAACGCGTACCTAATACGTCGTCTTCGGTTTTAGTAATCATTTCGACTTTAGCAACCGAAGAAATCGCCGCCAGAGCTTCCCCTCGGAAACCCAAAGTATTAATTCCTTCAAGGTCGGTTTCTTTAACTATCTTACTTGTTGCATGACGAAGAAAAGCGGTTGGAACGTCATCGCGTTTAATTCCGCAACCGTTGTCGGTAACACGCATATAAAGTATACCGCCGCCGCGAATTTCAACCGTAACGTCGGTAGCGCCGGCATCAATGGCATTTTCAACAATTTCCTTTATAACCGAAGCGGGTTTTTCAACCACTTCTCCTGCTGCGATTTTTTCAGCAATATTCTTCGGCAATACGTTAATCTTCGGCATACTAATCCTCTTTTATTTAACCTTATTTGCTAAATCGTAAAGCATTCTCATTGCTTCAATAGGCGTAAGGGTGTTTACGTCTACAGTTTTGAGTTCCTCCAAAACATCCATAGCCTGTTGCATTTCTATAGGCATTTGGTTTAATTGTTCAGGAACCTTTTTATAAGTAACAACGCCCTCTTCTTCGGTTTTGCTCAGTATTTCTTTAGCGCGTTTTATAACGCTTGAAGGAATGCCCGAAAGCTTTGCAACTTCAATACCGTAACTTCTGTCAGCGCCGCCGGGTACTATTCTACGAAGGAAAATAATATCGTCGCCGCGTTTTTTTACGGCTATATTGTAATTCTTAACCCCGTCCATTTCGTTTTCCATTTGGGTAAGTTCGTGATAATGGGTAGCAAAAAGCGCCTTAGCTCCGATTTTCTTTTTATCGGCAACGTATTCAAGCACGGCTCTTGCAATAGACATACCGTCGTAGGTTGAAGTACCCCTGCCTATTTCGTCAAGAATCAGCAAACTTTTGTCGGTGGCGTTTTTCAGGATATTAGCTACTTCGCTCATTTCAACCATAAAGGTAGACTGACCGGAAGCTAAATCGTCCGAAGCGCCCACACGGGTAAATACGGCATCGCAAATTGAAACGTTTGCGCTTTCAGCCGGAACAAACGAACCCATCTGAGCCATTAAAACTATAATGGCAACCTGACGCATATAAGTTGATTTACCCGCCATATTAGGGCCGGTTATAATAGCGCAACGGTCGCTTCCGCCATTTAAGAAGGTATCATTGGAAACAAAAGGAACCGAAGTCAGTTTTTCTACTACAGGATGCCTTCCCGATTTAATAAGTATTGTACCGTCTTGATTGATTTTAGGACGGCAGTAATTATTTTCTACCGCAACGTTGGCAAGAGAACAAAGCACGTCAAGTCTTGAAACAGCAGCGGCAGTCTTTTGAAAACGTTCAAGGTTAGAGGCAACCTGTTTTCTCACAGCGTCAAACAGCTCATATTCAAGCGCCACAATTCTGTCCTTGGCACCTAAAAGCTTACCTTCAAGTACTTTAAGCTCTTCGGTAATAAAACGTTCCGCTCCCGTAAGGGTTTGCTTTCTGATATAATCCTCGGGTACAAGGTCAAGGAAGGAATTGGTTACTTCAAGGTAATAACCGAAAACTTTGTTAAACTTAACCTTTAAGTTTTTAATTCCCGTGCGTTCCCTTTCTCTGGCTTCAATATCGGCAATAATAGCGGTTCCGCCGTTCATAATATCACGTAAGGAGTCAATTTCCTCATTATATCCGTTTCGTATCATACCGCCTTCACGCACCAAAGCAGGAGGCTCGTCTACAATAGATACGTCGATAAGCTCTTTAACATCACTTAATAAGTCAATATCGTTATAGACTTCTCTGAGCATTCTGCAACAGGCGGTGGAAAGCAATTCTTTTACGGCAGGCAAAGCAGTTATTGTGCTTGAAAGAGCGCGTAACTCCCTTGCGCTTCCGGTTCCGTAAACCACCTTTGACATAAGGCGCTCAATATCTCTTATACCGCGTAAAGCTTCGGTAATTTCGCCACGCTTCACAGTATCGGTAAAAAGCTCCTCTACGGCGTTTTGGCGGTTATTTATTAAATTGAAATTCATTAAGGGTTGCTCTATCCAAGTACGCATAAGGCGTTTACCCATAGCGGTACAGGTTTTGTCAAGCACCCAAAGAAGCGAACCCTTGCGAGATTTTGTCCGCATAGTTTCGGTTATTTCAAGATTTCTTATTGCGGTCATATCCAATTTCATAAATTGGCTGCCGGAGTAGAATTTAACTTGATTAACAGCAATATTTCCAGTTATTCCCGTTTCGTAAAGGTAACTGATAACCGCGCCCAAAGCGCTTTCGGCTGCGCCGCCTGCAGGAATACCCAGACTATCTACGCTCATTACCCTGAAATGCTTAAAAACAAGAGGTTCACTAAAGCGTATTTCAAATTCTTTTTTATCTCGTTTTGTAATCAGTCCGTCGTATCTGCCGACAATTGCCGAAGCAATAACGGGGTTGTCGTTATAATCGTCAACAAGCAAAAGTTCTTTCGGTGAAAAGCGTCCTATTTCATCGCTTATACGCGCCGATAAATCATCGCCCGAAGCCTCGGTTAAAAAGGCTTCGCCTGTTGATGCATCGGTAAAGCATATACCCGCCACGCCGTCAATTACCGAAAGAGCGCAAAGAAAGTTATTCTTTCCTTCTTCAAGCATATTATCTTCAATAACGGTACCGGGGGTGATAATACGGATAATATCCCTTTTAACAAGACCTTTTGCCGTTGAAGGGTCTTCTACCTGTTCACAAATAGCAACACGGTAGCCCTTTTCAACAAGACGTTGGATATAAGTATCACAGGAGTGAAAAGGTACGCCGCACATAGGAGCGCGTTCGGCAAGACCGCAATCTTTACCCGTAAGCACCAAATCAAGCTCACCCGAAACGGTTACGGCGTCCTCGAAAAACATTTCGTAAAAGTCGCCCACACGGAAAAATATAATGCAGTCTTTATTCTGTTCTTTAATTTCAATATACTGTCGCATCATTGGAGACAGTTCCGCCATTTTTCACACCTGCCAAATTTTTAATTGTTTATAAATAATATTTCTTCTTACCTACCGGCGAAGCAAAAAGCGAAAAAAGTGAAAGTTTTCCGCTTTTAATGACAACCGGCACAGGTAGAGCAACTGCCTGTGCATCCGCCTTCGGGGATTTCGCAGGTTTCAGGGTCCGCCCCTTCGCTGCACATCTGAATAATTGCCATAACGTCGGAAAGCATTTTATCTACGCCCAGCTTTGCGTCGTTATAAGCCTTCATAGTTTCGTTGCTCATAATGGCGTCGTAGATTTCACGAAGCTCAAGGTTCGCCGCTCTGAACTTTTCTTCATCACGCTCTTCACTTTCGCCGAGTCGTTCAATATTCATTCTTGCAATATTAAATTCGCCTACTTTATTTTGTAATTCTTCGTCTTTATCAAGAGCGAGTTTTGCCTTTGCGTATTCAACGAATCTTTGGTCTTCTTGCATTGCGCTTCCTAAATTTCTTGCAGCCTTAATAACGTCCATTTTAATTTCTCCTTAAGTTTAGTCCAATCTTGTGCCTTCAAGCACACTTGTTAATGAATCCACCTTAACGGTGATAAATTTACCTATATCATTTTGGTCGCCGTCAAATTCTATAACAGCGGTACCGACGGTATGACCCGCCATTTTCCCTTCTTTTCTGCCGTAATCGTCACAAAGAACCCTAAAGGTTTTACCAACGGCAGATTCGCTTATTTCTTTGCCTATTTTATCCTGAACCTTTAACAGTTCATCGAACCACTTACCCTTTTCTTCACGACTTACAGGGTCTTCCATTTCTGCAGCGGGAGTGCCGTTACGCGGAGAATAAATAAAGGTGAAAAGAGAAGAAAAGCCAACTTCCTTCACAAGAGAAAGCGTTTCTTTAAAGTCATCATAAGTTTCACCGGGGAAGCCTACGATAATATCGCTTGTAATAGAAATATCGGGCATACGGCTTCTTGCGGCTTTAATTAAAGAAAGGTACTTTTCTCTGTTATATCTGCGGTTCATAAGCTTTAAAATTCTGTCACTTCCCGACTGGAAAGGTAAATGTAAGTGCCTTGCTACCTTTTCACAGTCATGCATAGCGTCCAGAAGTTCTTCGGTACAGTCCTTGGGGTGGGAAGTCATAAAGCGAATACGAAAGTCACCTTCTATTTCGTTGATTTTCCTTAAAAGTCCCGCAAAGTTAAGCCCAAAGTCACAACCCGCACCGTAAGAGTTTACATTTTGTCCCAAAAGAGTAATATCTTTATAACCCTTTGCAACAAGCTCTCTTGCTTCGGCAAGAATATCATCGGGGTGACGGGAACGTTCCCTTCCTCTGACGTAAGGTACAATACAATAACTACAAAAATTATTGCAGCCGTACATTATGGGAAGCCACGCTTTAAAGTCACCATCGCGGTGAACGGGTATGCCCTCCACAATTTTTTCCTCTTCGCCGATTTCAAAAATACGGGGCGAACCGCTTAAACGCTTATACAAAAACTCAGGCAGACGGTATTGAACATGGGTACCGAAAACAAGGTCAACGTAAGGGTAACTTTTTTTCATTCTTTCCTTTACGGATTCTTGTTGAGCCATACAGCCGCAAAGCGCAATGACCATACCGGGATGACGCCGTTTATAATGCTTCATAGCGCCAATATTACCGTATACTCTGTCCTCTGCGTGTCCGCGTACCGCACAAGTATTGTAAAGAACAAAATCAGCGCCCTCAGCATCATCGGTAAGAGAGTAGCCCATTTCGCAAAGCATACCCTTCATACGTTCGGAATCGCTTACGTTTTGCTGACATCCGTAAGTAAAAATACAAGCGGTAGGCGTTCTTCCGTAAACCTTTTGAAGAAGTGACGGCATACGGGAAATATATACCTTTTGTTCCTCTTTATAATCAAGTAATTCCAAAAGACAAACTCCTTTTTGCATAGATAGAATTATTATACTATATATTTATAAATAATTCAAGGTGCAAGACGCAAAAAAATCGCCCGAAAATTTCGGACGATTTTCTAATCAACTCAACATAAAATCCATAGTATATTTAGCAGAATTTTTATTCATTTCATCTCTGAAAGTATCGTATCCCATTTCTTCCGCTAACGTTGGAACCGCAGAAAACATATTAGTGCCCAATCCCAGTCTTTCACCCTTAATTTGACAACCGAGAGAAGCAAGGGTTGACGGGAACATATCCATAGCGGTAAATATCCTGTATTCGTTATTTACCGGTTCTACGGAAGAATTTATGAAGCAGTTATATACGTGACGGGTATAATTTTCATCAACGTTTCGGTTAATATAACCCCAATCCATTGTAAGGTGGTCACCTACAACAACAATGGAGGTATCCTCATAGAAAGGCTGTTCCTTTATCCATTCTATAAAATCGTAAACCTGTCGGGAAGAACAGGATAAAACGTTTTCGTACTGTTCTTCGAATCTGCTGCCGCAATATTCACATTTATAGCCGTCGATATGGTGAGTATCAACCGTTAAGGTCGTGAAAGCAAAGGGTTTATCGCCCTTTGATATTTCAGACAGTATTTTCTTTGCATAGTCGAATAATTTCTTATCCTCCATACCCCACCAAGCAAAATAATCATCGGGAATTATTTTGTCATCTTTAGCGGTATAATAGTCGTATATCCTGTCTATTCCGTGGTCGAGATAATACTTATCACGGTTAGCAAAAGAGGCATCCGATCCGAAAAGTAAAACTTGGTGATAGCCTTCATTTTTAAGGATATTGGTTATACCGGCAGCACCCTTTAAGAAGGTTTCCTTACCGTAAGAATTTTCGGCAAAGTTAGAAGGAATTTTAAGAGGAATGCCCGAAGACTGAGCAACAAGAGCACCCATAGTCCAGCTTGCACCGTCAGTTGACATAAAGCCGCCTACTTCGCCGTTGTGGGAAAAGTTTACGTTTTCCTTACCTAAAGCGTAAAGTTCGGGAATTACGTTTTGGGGCAACGCACCTCCCTGTTCTTCACCAAAAAAAGTTGTTTCCATTGACTCAAGGTAAATATATATAAGATTTCTCTTTTTTTCCGGAAATTTTATTTCGGCAGTAAGGGGGTCTACGTACTTTTCATCGTAAAGCTTTGTTTGACTGGTGCTGTTTTTAACATACTCAAAAAGTCTGACTTTATCGGCAGCGGTAAAGGTCATGGTTAAAAAAAGCACAGCCGAAACCAAGAGGGAAACGGTTTTGTAAAAGGGAAAAATTCTAAATTCTTTTTTATCTTTAAAGCTTATTTTCAGTTGCTTTTTGGATTTGTAAAAAAGAAGAAAAGTACCCAATGCGGTAACCAGCAAGGTAGGAAGAATGCCTTTTAAAGCATAATCTGTTAAAAGACCGCCTTGAACGCCTCCAAGACCGTTAAAAAGGGTGTAAAGAATAGAATCAAACCCTAAGTCACCGTAAACGGTTATATACCAGTTTGCCGAAAATAAACAAAGCGCGCCTACAAAAATAAGCAACCCGCAAAGAATCTTAAGAGGAATATAACGCTTATTCTTTTTGGTCGTTTTGGTTTTCGTTTTCATCACTAACCGTCACCTTTACATTTTTAGATAAAAAAACTTCTCCGATGCCCAGCACAATGCAAACGGGTATTGCCATAATAAGATACCTGACGGCAACATCGGGCGTCATATCGGTATAAAGATTATAAAGAGCTTCCCTTCCGGTAGAGAGTATAAAAGATTTAACAGCAAAGCAAATTCCGTTTATAACCACCGTATTAATGCAAAAGAAGAAAAGGAGTTTTCTTTTACTTAAAGATTTTTTAAGCAGTGAATCATAAATAAAAAGAGATATAACCGCCGGAAAAAACAGACAAATAACAGTTACCATAATTTCCTCCTAATATTTAGTATCGGCTTCATGCCAATCGGCAAGAACCGCCAGAATATCACGGGCGCTTTCCTTTGCACCCTTCAAGTCGTGTTCAAGGTAATTTCCGCATTCTTTTCTTTCGGTACCCGGAATTTTACCTTCAAAATCCTTAATAAAAGCAAAGGCTTCTTTGACAAGCTCAATTGTTTCCTCCACCGAAACTTTATCTCTCATAAGAAGATAGAAACCCGTTCTGCAACCCATTGGGCCAACGTAAATTACGTTATCCGAAAAGCGGGTATTTCTGACGTAAGTGGCAAAAAGATGCTCAAAGGTGTGCATAGCGCCGTTAGTAAGATAATCTCCGCCGTTAGGCTTTTTCATTCGTATATCGTAGGTAATTACGTCACCGTCAATACGGGAAACGTACATACCTTTTTCCAGTTTATCGTGGTCAACCGTAAAGGAAGCAATTCTTTTCATAAAATCACCTTAAAACAAAGAAGTAGAAAGGTATCTGTCCCCTGTGTCGGGCAAGAGTACCACTATATTTTTGCCGTAATATTCTTTTCTTTTTGCAATTTCACTTGCGGCAAAAAGCGCCGCTCCCGAAGATATACCTACAAGTATACCTTTATTTTTCGCAAGACTTCTTGCCGAACAAAAAGCTTGCTCTCCCGAAACGGTAACAACTTCATCAATTAAGCTTCTGTCAAGTATTTCGGGAACAAAGTTTGCGCCTATTCCCTGCAATGGATGAGCCCCGGCAACACCCTTTGAAAGCAACGGAGAATCCGACGGCTCAACCGCAATTATTTCTACATTTTCTTTTTGTTCTTTTAAATACTTTGCAACACCGGTAAGGGTTCCGCCCGTACCCACACCCGCAACGAAAACATCCACATTACCGTCAAGGTCGCTGTATATTTCGGGGCCTGTGGTGTTATAGTGAGCTAATACGTTAGCGGGGTTGGTGAACTGCCCTGCAATAAAACTGTTTTCAGTTTCTTTGGCAATTTTTTTCGCTTCCTCAATTGCGCCTTTCATACCCTTTTCGCCCTTTGTAAGGACGATTTCGGCGCCGTAAGCGGCAAGAAGTTTTCTTCTTTCAACGCTCATTGTTTCGGGCATTGTAAGAATAACTTTATAACCTCTTGAAGCGGCTATAGCGGCAAGACCTATACCCGTATTTCCGCTGGTTGGTTCAATTATAACGCTTCCCTGCTTTAATTTACCGTCCTTTTCGGCTTGTTCTATCATATAAAGAGCGGCTCTGTCTTTCACACTACCCGCAGGGTTTAAATATTCAAGCTTTGCGTAAATATTAGAAGGCAATGCTTCCCCTGTATAATCGCTGACGCACAGCAATGGAGTGCCGCCTATAAGAGCGCTTATATCACCGTATACTTTCATAACAAATACCTCGTTTCGGTACTATTTTACTTTATATTACGGTTCAATGTCAATAGAAAGGACTTTATATCCTGCATTTTCCACTGTATTCTTTAAAATTTCATCGGCAAGGTTGTCTTTTAAAATTAATATTGCAGTACCGTCTTTATGGCTGACTTCGGCGCTTTCAACACCTTCGGTTTCGCTAAGAACGGTTTTAACTCTTGCTTCGCAGTGAGGACACATCATTCCTTCAATTTTCATTATTTTTTTCATTTTCACTTTCTCCTTATTCTTTTTTATTTTACTAAACTTGGGTTTATAAATATTTACGACATTAAGTCTTAAAGCGTTTGTTATAACGCAAAAGCTTGAAAGGCTCATTGCCGCCGCGCCGAACATCGGGTTAAGCTCCCAACCAAGCAAGGATATAAAAGCGCCTGCGGCAAGGGGTATTCCCAAGGAATTGTACAAAAACGCCCAAAAAAGATTTTCTTTTATATTCTTAAGAGTCGCTCTGCTTAAATTTACGGCGGCGGGAATGTCACGTAAAGAATCATTCATAAGCACAATGTCCGCTGAATCGGCAGCAATATCGGTACCGTTCGCTACGGCTACCCCCGTATCGGCAACGGCAAGAGCAGGAGCGTCGTTAATTCCGTCACCAACCATCATAACCTTGCCTTCGCTTTTAAGCATTCTTATGCTTCTTTCTTTTTCGTCGGGCAAAACTTCAGCAATAACCTCTTCTATACCCGCTTCTTTTCCGATAGCTTTTGCGGCAAGACGGTTATCTCCCGTAAGCATAACTACGCGTATTCCCATTTTCTTAAGGGTTTCAACCGTTTTAACAGCCTCGGGTTTTAACGTATCAGCAACCGCAATAATTCCCAGCAGTTCACCGTCAAAAGAAAAAAACAATGGAGTTTTACCCATTTCTGCCAGTTTGCCAGCTTCTTTTAAGTCGCTTTCATTTAACTCACAGTATTTTTTAATAAAATCCACTTTACCTCCCGCGATAAGCTTGCCGTCAATTAAGGCAGTAACACCTTTGCCCGTGTGTGTGGCAAAATTTTCGGTTTCCATAAGGATTATTTCTTCCTCTTTCGCCTTTGCGGTTATAGCAAGAGAAAGCGGATGTTCACTTTTTTTCTCAAGAGAAGCGGCAAGTAATAAAAGTCTCTTATAATCCTTTGATAAAATATCGGTCACTTTGGGTAACCCGCTTGTTAAAGTACCGGTTTTATCCATAACGACAATATTGGTTTTTCCTGTTTCTTCAAGGACTGAAGCGGTTTTAAATAAAATACCCTTCTTTGCGCCCACACCGCTTCCAACCATTATGGCAACGGGGGTTGCAAGTCCTAAAGCGCAAGGGCAACTGATAACCAATACCGAAATTCCCCTTGCCAAAGCGTAACCGACACTTTGACCCACAGCAAGCCAAACAACGGTGGTGATAACGGCAATACCCATAACTGTCGGCACGAAATATGAAGATACTTTATCGGCAATTCTTGCAATAGGCGCCTTGGATGAAGCGGCGTCGCTTACCATTTTAATTATTTTTGAAATAGTGGTATCTTCCCCGACTCTTTGCGCTCTGCATTTTATAAATCCCGATTTCACAATACAAGCCGCACAAACGGTATCGTTTTCTGCCTTGTCAACCGGTATGCTTTCGCCTGTAAGCGCAGATTCGTCCACCGAACAAATTCCTTCTTCAATTACAGCGTCAACCGGTATGCTTTCTCCCGCTTTAACAATAAACAAGTCCCCTACTTTAACCTCCGTTACGTTAACGGTTACTTCTTTTCCGTCCCTTATAACAGTTGCGGTTTTCGGTGAAAGATTCATAAGTCCCTTTAATGCAGAGGTGGTCTTCCCTTTACTTTTTGCTTCCAAGGTTTTACCCACGGTAATAAGAGTAAGTATCATTGCAGAGGATTCAAAATAAAGGTTATGAAGGTGCATTCCATTCCCATCTGCTGTCATTAAAAAGGTTTCATAAAGGCTATACACAAAAGCTGCAGAGGAGCCTAACGCCACAAGCGTATCCATATTGGGCGCGCCCTTTAAAGCGCCTTTAAAGCCGTTTATAAAGAATTTCTGGTTTATTACCATAACCGTTACAGTAAGCAAAAGCTCCAACAAAGCAACGGCTAAATGGTTTCGGTTTAAAAAGGCAGGTACGGGCAGCCCCCACATAACGTGGCCCATTGAAATATACATAAGCAACGCCAAAAAAAATACGGACGAAAAAAGACGTTTTAAAAGAACGGGAGTTTCGGTATCCTTTAAAGTATCTCCCTTTTCCTTTTTTTCGCCTTCCCTGAAAGCGCCGTAGCCGGCTTTTTCAACGGCTGTTATGACTTCTCGGTCGCTTAAAGAACCTTCTACAGTCATAGAATTGGTAAGCAAATTCACGTTGCAGTTTTCCACACCGTTTAAAGAACCGACAGCCTTTTCAACCCTTGCGCTGCAAGCAGCGCAGCTCATTCCGGTTACAGTAAATTTTTTCATTTCATCAACTTCCCTAAGGTGGTGATTAGTTCATCCACCGTTTCTTCTTTTCCGGCTTTAATATCATTAGTAACACAACCTCTGATATGTGAAGAAAGAAGCTCACGGTTAAAAGAATTCAGCGCCGCAGTAACAGCGGATACCTGAATGATAATATCCGTACAGTATGCATCCTTTTCCACCATACCCTTTATTCCTCGTATTTGCCCTTCAATACGGTTAAGACGGTTTATTAAAGCGGTATATTCATCCTTTTCACGTATTTTAATTTTACAGTTACAGTTTTCGCTCATAAATCCACCTCTTTCTTACAACAAATTATATACCCCCAAGGGGTATATGTCAATAAAAACTTGTTGAAAAGTATTACAGGTTATAGTAATATTAAAGCACCTGAGGAGCTGAAAAATATGAAAGAAGAATTTTCACGCACCGCTTCACTTTTGGGAGAAGACGGCGTAAATAAACTCGTTAACTGCAAAGTTGCGGTTTTCGGCATTGGCGGAGTCGGCGGTCACTTAGCCGAAGCGCTTATAAGAGCAGGAATAGGAAGCATTGACCTTATTGATTTCGACACTGTTTCGGTTTCTAATATCAACCGTCAAATCGCCGCTTTGCAAAGTACGGTAGGCAAACGCAAGGTTGACGTTTTAAAGGAACGCTTTCATGATATCAACCCCGATTTGAAGATAGAGGTTTTTCCGATTTTTTACGGCAAAGACACCGAAAATCATTTTGATTTATCCGCTTATGACTACGTTGCCGACGCAATTGACAGCGTATCGTCAAAGCTGTGCTTAATTGAAAATGCCACCGCTTGCGGCACTCCGATTATAAGCGCAATGGGAGCAGGAAATAAGCTTGATCCAACCGCCTTTAAGGTAGCTGACATCTACAAAACAAGCGTATGTCCCCTTGCAAAGGTGATTCGTTCAGAGCTTAAAAAAAGAGGAATCAAAAAGCTTAAATGCGTTTATTCCGAAGAAATTCCCGCTGTTCGCCTGACTCCGCCCGGAAGTCTTTCCTTTGTGCCGAGCACCGTCGGGCTTATTATGGCGGGTGAAATTATTAAAGATATTATAAATTCTTAAAAGGAAGGCTTTCTTAACTATGTTTAAAGAAAAAATAGGTATTTCTTTAGGAAGCGCTTTAGGAGTCTCAATTAAAGAAGCTATTAAGCTTGTATCAAAAATCGGGTTTAAAGCCGTTTCTCTTGAATGGAAAAATGACGTAAACTTAAAAGAGCTTTGCTCCCTTGCAAGAGAACACGGACTTTACGTTCAATCCTTTCACGGTCCGTACAGAGGTGCCGCCGATATGTGGAGCCAAGATAAAACGGCAGTAAATAAGTCGAAAGAACAATTTATTTCTTGCCTTAAGGACTGTAAAGAAAACAGCGTACCCGTTATGGTAATTCATTGTTGGATAGGCTTTGATTATACCGATACGCCAACCAAAGAAGGACTGGAAAACTACGGTGAAATTTTTGCCCTTGCCGAAAAGTACGGCGTTAGAGTCGCATTGGAAAACACCGAAGGAACCGAATTTTTAAGCGCGCTTTTAGATAATTTCAAAAGTGAAAACGTTGGATTTTGCTATGATTCCGGTCACGAATTATGTTATTCCCCGATGGAGAATTTAACCGAAAAATTCGGTGACAGACTTATTATGTGCCACCTTAACGATAACCTTAGCATAAGCGATAAAAACGGCAAAATTTCAGACTATGACGACCTTCATTTACTTCCCTTTGACGGTATAGCAGACTGGGATAATATTGTAAAAGGTCTTAAAAAAGCAAAATCGCTCCCCTTTCTTAATTTCGAAGTTAAAATAAATAATAAATTCGGCAGAAAAGAATGTGAAGCTTACTCCGCTATGAAAATAGAGGAATACTTTACAGCTTGTTATCAACGCACATTAAAAATTGCTGAAAAATACTTTTAGAAGAATAAAACCGTGAGAAAATTCTCACGGTTCAGACTGTAGACAAAGTCCCGAAAGGGGCTTTGTTTTTTTGCAAAAGATAGTGA
>JAZRKJ010000082.1:0-15437 GCA_045646245.1 Acutalibacteraceae bacterium | reverse complement strand
ATACCACAAAGAAAACAAAAACGCAATAGTTTTTTTAAATTTTTTTAAAAAAATTTGAACAATTTACTCAAAAGCCTTATAAACAAAGGAAAAATCACAATTCGGCACCCTGAAACAAGTGGCGCCGAATTGTATTTTATTATATATTTAAAGCGATTACTGTTAAAAAAGAAAAGAGCCTCGCTAAAACGAGACTCTTTTTTATTTAATATATGTTATTACTGACCTGCAATAATGTCTTCGATAAGCTTGTTAGCAGATGCAACAGAACCTTCGCACTTACTGTAAGCCTTATCAAGGTTAACGGAAACCTGAGCAGCAGTACCTGCAATAAGGTCGGTAACCATGGTAAGAGAGGTGTACTTAGGATCAGTTACACGTCCAATACCCATTGTGAAGCCGGGATTCTTATTGACATCACAATTTTCACGAAGCTTGTAGTACATATTCTTAGCTTCTTCGTTCTTGAAGATCTGATCAATATCATAATGAACTTCGTTGAGGAAGTAACGTAAGAAGTAAGCAGCGCCCTTGGGGTTCTTGGAACCTAAGCATATACCGTAAGCACGGTTAGTACAGGTGTAGGGATAGTCAGCATCGGAAGCGTTGAGCTTGGGAAGAACTTCAAAGCCGAGGTCGTCAATATCCATGGTATAGAACCAACCGGGGCTCTTTCTAAGACCGTAAGCACCGCAGATCTGGAGAGCGATGTTACCCTTAGCAATATTGTCGTCATGGCTGTCGATAATCTTTAAGAGGCCTGCATCCTGACCCTTCATAAGGTAGTCGATAGCCTTGCGGGTATTTTCTTCCTTAATGGTAGTCTTAAAGGTGCCTGCAGCGGGATCCCAAGTCATCTGGCTGCCGCCGTACATAGCTACCCAACCATCGAATACGATAGAGGTACCTGCGCGGCTGAAACCACAAGCAGCTTTAATCTGTTCCATAAGAGTCCACATGGAGTCAACGTTCCAGTTATTCTGCTCAACAAGTTCGTTAGGAGTGGCGATACCGTTTTCTTCAAGAATGGTCTTGTTGAAGTAGGTCATCAGACCAGCCATATTCCAAGAAGAATGTTCACCATTTACGAGGTAAGAATGCTTACCAACAGTAAAGGTCTTAACAACGTCCTGATCCCAGAAAGGATCGGTTACATCAAGACCGGTGGTTTCTTTCTCAAGAGGCATAAGAAGGTTAAGAGTCTTGGGGAAGTCACCATTTTCAACAACAACGTCAGGAGACTGATCAGCCGCAATAAGGGAGGTCATCTTTACAACGTAGTCGGACTGGTTAACCTGTACAAGCTCTAACTTCATACCGGTAGTTTCTTCGAAACCGGCAAGACAGATAGCGGTATCTGTCTTATAATGATCGATCCAAGTAGCGAACTGAACGGTAGTACCGCGAAGTTCAGAAGGCATATCAAGGAAGAATTCTTCTTCATTGGATTCTCCGGAAACATTTGTGCCGGAGCCTTTTGGATCTTCTTTGTCTCCTTTGCAGCCTGCAAGAGCGCACATTGAGAACACCATTGCAACGCAAAGGAGAATTGTTATAATTCTTTTTAACATAGCTATTTACTCCTTTACATGATTTTTAGCTAATTATATTATAATCGGTTTTTAAAAATTTGCAATAGCTAAAAGTAAATCTCTTTAATTTTTTATAAAAATGCCCTATAACTTTTGTTTATATTGCTCAAAAGTTATATACATAATATGAACATATATACCAAATATTAGCACATATCAGCCCGTAATGTGCAAAACCGCCCCGTTCTTACCTGAGCAGGGCGGTGCTTTTTTAATCGTTTTCATTTATTACTTCTTCAATAAGCTCGTTTGCCTTTTCTACAGCGCCGTTTATTGTACGCTCTGCCGATTTAAGGTTAGTGTTAATCTGAGCGCTTGTTCCGTCGGTAATTAAAGAAAGCATTGAGCCGTTGGAGCGTTCGGGATCGATAATCATTCTAACCCCCCTGTAGAAGGTGGCGGTGCTGTAATCAGCGTTAGCGCGAAGCTTATTGTACATTTGAATTGCTTCGTCGTTCTTAAACTGATTTTCATTACTTGTATGGTCTTCATTAAGGTAATAGCGCAAGAAGTAACCCGCGCCTATGGGATTACGTGCGCCCTTTACAATACCGTGTCCGTGAAGACCTACAGTATAAGGATAATCTACATCGGAGGAACTGATTTTGGGAAGAACCTCAAACCCTAAATCTTCTGTATCCATAGTATAAAACCAACCCGGGCTGCAACGAAGCCCGTAAGCGCCGCAGATTTGAAGACCCGAGGTTCCCTGGGCAATACTGTCATCGTGGCCGCATATAATCTTAACCAAGCCTTTATCCTGAAGATTCATAATTGTTCTTAAGGATGTCATCATTTCTTCACTGCCCACAGTAGTGGTAAATTTTCCGGTATCGGGGCTCCAGTCAAGCTGTTTGGCGCCGAACATAGCGCACCATATATCAATATCCACCGAAGCGGGAGCTCTGCCGTAACCGCAAGCAACCTTCATTTGAGAAAGAAGGGCTTCAAAGGTGTCCAAATTCCAATTGTTTTCCGCTACGTAATCGTTAGGAGTTTTAATTCCGTTTTCCTCAAGAGTGGTACGGTTAAAGTAAACAAGACCGCCCGCTTTATTGGCGCTTGCTCTTTCCCCGCTTATTATATAAGGTTTGCCGCCAACGGTATAAAGCTTAACTATTTCCTGATTCCAGAACGGGTCGGTAACGTCAATACCGGTGGTTTCCTTTTCAATGGGCATAAGAATTTTAAGGGTTCTGGGAAAGTCGCCGTTTTCGGTAACAACATCGGGAGCCTGATCGGCGGCTATAAGAGAGGACAGCTTTACTATGTATTCCGCTTGAGCAACGTGAACATGTTCCAGCTCAATTCCGGTAACAGCGGTGAAATCGGCATAAATATTAGCCTTGTCAAAATCGTTGTCATTACTCCAGCCGGCAACCTGAACGGTAGTTCCGCGAAGCTCAGTAGGTACGTCCAGAAAAAATTCTTCTTCGGGGTCGTTTTCTATGGGTTTATTTCCGCTTCCCGCATCAGGCTTTTTGCGCCGCAGCCCGCGCAAAGAATTACCCCTGCAAGCATAACCAAAGCAATTAGTAAAGATACCGTTCTTTTTAACATAGCGCACCTCTTTTGTTTTTTCTTTCATTCTACCATAAATCAGGTTTTTTGCAAGAAAAAAATAAAACCGGAAGTTACCTTCCGGTTTTGGTTTATTCACCGTAGTTGATTTTTTTAACCTTAAACGCACTCATGGCATATTCGTGTTTTACCACAGTCAAGCCCTTTGCGTAATCGGAAATTTCCTTTTCAAAATCCTCACCCTTAAGGTTCCAACGGATAGAAGCATCCATTTGATCTGCGTAAGAAGTATCGCCTTCTTTTATTTCAACAACGTGAACCAGACGAACGTATTTGCTTCCGTTTTCTTCAGCTTCAAGAATTTCAGATTTGCCCGCATCAATTTTAACCACGTCTGCCCAGAAATCAACACCGTAGCTTTCGTCCACCTCAGGGTCGGAAACGATACTTACAACGTCCAGCTCTTTTTCCGCCGGAGCATTGCCTGCTGCGGCAGATTCTTCACCGAGACCGTTAAATTCGTTATAAACGTCTACAATGCTTTCGCCCTTTTCAAGGTGCTCTTTATAATGATTAAGATCATCTTTAGCTTCCTTGGCAGCGGCTTCATCCTTTTGAGTAATATCTGTCTGAAGAATAAGAACAACACGGTAAGAATCGGTAAAGGATTTATTTATTTCCTCTGCAGAGACAGCCTTAGTGCCTTCTTTACCGTAAAGATAATTAAAGTATTCGTTTGCGTAAGAATCAAAGGTAACCATTTTTGCATAGGTCTCCTTGCCTATACCGTTGGCTTCGTAAAGACCTTGATAATAAGAGTAGTAGTAATCGGCATACTCAGTATTCTGAGAAATTGCATCGGCAGAAAGGGTAAGCTTAGCATCAGTAAAGAGCAACTGATAAGCCGCGTATTCACCAAGAAGCTCAATAGCGCGGTTTTCAACCCAGGTAACGTAATTTACATCGCCGATTTTACGGGAGTAAATATCAATTTCGGTTACGGTGGGGTCAATACCCTCTTCGCTTAACTGTTCACTTACTTTTTCCTGAGCTTCGCTGTCAGCCATAAGCAAGGCGTAAGAATACTGAGCGGCGGTGAATTTAACGCCACCGATTTCTACAGCAATTTCATTTTGCTTATGAAGACAACCCGTAAAGGAAAACATAAGTAAAAATACAAGCATAACAGCAAGTAAGGATTTAAAGGTTTTCATTATTATTCCTCCAAAAGAATTTGCAAATAATTAGTATACAACAATCATTATAATATAGAATTGTTAAAAAGTCTATATTTTTTTGCTTAAAGCACATTAACAATTTCTTTTACTACCGCTGACAGGTTTTGAGCTTTTTTGGGGCGAATTGCTATTGTGGGAACGTCACCGTTCAAAAGGCGCATATTCTGAGCAAAGGCGCCCCCCAATTTCAAAAAGGTATCGCGGTTAAAGGCAGTCATACGAAGAAGAATATCCTCTCCTTCACGGACGATTTCATAAATATCGGCGGCTATAGCCTTGTTACGGAGAAGCGCTATATCAATAAGTCCCATAACGGTTTTTGGCGGTTCGCCGAATCGGTCGCACAGCTCGTCAATAACATCACTTACGTCGTCCTCATCTACTATATCGGCTATACGCTTATATATACCCAGCCTTGCGGGAAGGCTTATGATATAATCTTCGGGAATGTGGGCGGGAACGTTAAGGTCAATTGTACAAACCACGTCGGGCTTAACCTGTTCACCCGCATCCTCTTTCATAGCCTCGGCAAGCAGCTTCAGGTACATATCGTAACCTACCGCTTCCATATTGCCGTGTTGGGCTCCGCCCAAAATACTGCCCGCGCCCCTTATTTCAAGGTCACGCATGGCAATTTTAAAGCCGGAACCGAATTCGGTAAATTCTCTTACCGCTTCCAGCCTTTTAACGGCTTCTTCGCCCAGAACCTTCCCCGTTCTAAAGCAAAAATAAGCGTATGCGCGCCTGCTTGAACGCCCTACTCTTCCGCGAAGCTGATGAAGCTGGGAAAGTCCCATTCGGTCCGCATCCTCAATTATAAGGGTGTTTACGTTGGCTACGTCTACCCCCGTTTCTATAATTGTGGTACATACAAGAATATCTGTTTCGTGTTCAATAAGTCGCTGCCATACTCCCGACAAGGTGTCCTCGTTCATTTTTCCGTGTGCAACCTCTATTCTTGCTTCGGGAATCGCAATTTTGATTCGGGCGGCAACCTTTTCAATAGATTCTACTCTGTTATGAAGGTAATAAACCTGACCTCCGCGGCGAAGCTCTTTACGTATTGCGTCATAAAGAATAGAATTACTTTGCTCAAGAACGTAGGTTTGAACCGGATGCCTGTCACCGGGGGCTTCATCAAGGCTGGACATATCGCGAAGCCCTGTCATAGCCATATTAAGCGTACGGGGAATGGGGGTTGCCGAAAGAGTAAGTATATCCACGTGGGGGTACAATTCTTTAAGACGCTCTTTCTGGGCAACACCGAAGCGTTGCTCTTCATCGATTATAACAAGCCCCAGATCCTTAAACTTAACGTCCTTTGAAATAAGGCGGTGAGTTCCTATTATCATATCAACCCTGCCCTTTGCAAGGTCGCTGACCGTTTTTTCCTGCTGCTTCGGAGAAACAAAACGGGAAAGCAGCTTCACCGTTACGGGGAGTTCGCCTATACGGCGCAAGGCGGTATTGTAATGCTGCCAAGCAAGTATGGTGGTAGGTACAAGCAGAGCGCACTGTTTGCCTTCGCAAATGCATTTAAAGGCGGCGCGCAAGGCAACCTCGGTCTTGCCGAAGCCAACGTCTCCGCAAAGTAGCCTATCCATCGGAACGCCCCGTTCCATATCGGCTTTAATTTCATTTACACACCTTAACTGGTCTTCGGTTTCTTCATAAGGGAAACGGCGTTCAAAATTATTTTGAAGGTCGGTATCGGGAGAAAATGCGTAGCCCTTAGCCGCCATACGTTTAGCGTAAAGGGCGGTTAGCTGTTTTGCCATATCCTTAACGGCTTTTCGTACTCTTGAACGGGTTTTGTGCCATTCGGCAGAGCCCAGCTTATTAAGCTTTACGTTTTCGGCGTCGGCGCCGATATAACGGGAAACCAAATCAAGTTGAGTTACTGGAACGTAAAGAACGTCTTGCCCCGCATACTTTATTTTAATATAATCCTTGGTTATGCCGGAATTTGTAATATGCTCTATTCCGCCGAAAATACCTATGCCGTGAGCGGAATGAACCACCGCATCTCCCACCTTAAGCTCGTCAAGACTTCCCACCGCGCGGGAATCTTTCGGACGGCGGACAGATTTTTTAGCGGCGGCTACGGCGCCTCTGCCGGTCACCAGCATAAATTTACTTTCAATAAGTTCAAAACCGCCTGAAAGAGCGCCTACGGTAACGGTAACACCCCTTACGAGCTCGGTTATTTCGCTTAAATAACGCGCGGGCAAACCGTCGTTAGATAAATCCTCCGCGAGTATTTTACCTGCTTTTTCAGTACCGCAAAGCACCACCGCGCTACCGCCGGAGGAAAGAATATAATCAAGGTCTTCTTTAAGTATTTCAGGGTCGCCGTTCCAAGGAGAAGAACGTTTTACATTGAAATCCAGCAACGTTTTAGGGGTGAGCTCATAACGGTTTCGTGCAAAGCTGTCAAGAATAACGGCGGTTGAAGCTTTAGAATAAAATTCTTCGTCGGAAATAAGGAATTTATCCCCTTCTTTACCTATATATCCTTCTTCCAGAAGCCTTGCCATATCCTCTTCGGTTTGCCAACGTATATTTTTAATGCGCTCGGTTATATTTGCGCTTTCGGTAAGGAAAATAATGCTGTCCTCAATATAATCAAGAACAGTTGGGCTGTCGTTATAAATAAAGGGCAAAAAGCGGTCTAATGAGCCAAGTATTCCGCCGTGAAGCTCGTCTAAATCCTTATTAAGCCTTTCACGCCTTATATCACTTACCTTTTCATCCTTAAGCAGCTTTAAAATAATTTCTTCAAGCTGCTCCTCACCGCAAAGGACTTCGCAAGCGGGGGTAATGGTGAGACTGTCTACCGCTTCGGTGCGGCGTTGGGTTTCGGTTTCAAAAAAGGATATACTGTCAATTTCATCGCCCCAGAATTCCACGCGGTGCGGCAGAGCGCAGTTTGTTGTAAACACGTCTAAAATACCGCCGCGCAAAGAAAATTGACCCGCGCCCTCCACCATTTCGCTTCTGACATACCCTGCGTTAACAAGACGCTCCGTAAGGCGAGTTAAGGAGTAGGTGTCGCCAACCCTTAATGAAAAGGAATTTTCTTTTAAGGAGCGTACCGGCACGGTATACTGCAAAGCGGCGTCTACCGCCAAAACAAGCACGTCAAAATCCCCGTCTGCAAGAGCAGACAGGGTGTGTATTCTTTTATGCTCGTACTCTCTTGATTCACTGATTACCCCTGCAAAACGATAATCGCGGGAAGGAAAATGTAGAGCGTGAACCCCAAGGGCGACAAGGTCACTCCAAAGAGCGTGGGCTTCCGCTTCTCCCGAAGCCACCACCGTAACGGGCATTTGCATTTCTTTGGCCGCGCTTGCAATAACCACCGCTTTATGGATACCCGAAAGCCCTGTACAAACAGCCGGTACCGCCCCTGCGTCTATGCAGGAAATCAGAGAATTATAGTCAGAGTCCTTTTTTAAAACACGGTTCAAAAATTCAAACTGCTTTTTCATCAGCGGTTATATCGGTTCATCGCCGAATCAACACCGTCCTTTAAAATAGTTTCTATCGCCTTTACGGCGTTTTCTTTAGCTTTATCGAAAAGCTCACGGTCTTCCGCACTCATTCTTCCCAGCACCCAATTAGTAATGTCGCTTTCTCTGTCCGGGCGATCTCCCACGCCCATTTTTATACGGGCAAATTCATTGGTGGAAAGATGTTCAATAATGCTGTTAAGCCCTTTCTGCCCCCCTGCGCTTCCCTTGGTTCTTATTCTCATTTTACCGGGGGCAAGAGAAATATCGTCGGACACAACAAGTATATTGCTTAACGGAATTTTATAAAAATTCACAACGGCGCTTACCGCTTCGCCTGAAAGATTCATAAAGGTCTGGGGCTTTAAAACCAGAATTCTTTTGCCTGAAACGACTGCATCGCCGTAAAGAGCTTTATACTTATTCTTATTAAGTATAATAGAATGTTTTTCGCAAAAGGCGTCAATAACCATAAAGCCCGCGTTATGGCGGGTGTTTTCGTACTGAACGCCGGGGTTTCCTAGACCTATAAGCAACGTGTCGTAAACGCCGCCGTCGGCTTTCTTTTTAAAAAACATATTCTATCATCCTTTCATTGTTAAATAATATCATATTCCAATAGGTTTTTCAAGAGCGTTAAAATTAACATTTTCGATACATTTACTCTTGAACTTAAAACGACAAAAAGATATAATATATTCGGTGATAATTATGAATATTTTTGAAGAAATACGCGTAAGCGAAATTGACGGTGTTGCTCTTATTGATAATACCGAAGGCTACGGCAGAAGAATAAACAACCGTTTTGCTTATGCCCTTTCCTTTTGTCTTTCGGGGCAGATAACCTACCACCACCGCGGAAAAACCTACGTTTCCGACGTAGGCAGCGTTGTTTTTTTACCCAAAGGCGAATCCTACACCATAAGCTGTGAAAAAAGCGGAGTTTTCCCAATAATCAATTTTTATTGTTGCAAGGAACCGACGAATAATTCCTTTTTCCGCGCACAGCTTAATAATCCGGAATACTTTATTGCCGCCTTTGAAAAGCTGAGCCACGCCTTTGCTTTTCCGAAATCCTCCCGAAACGTCCACGCTTTGGCTATATTTTACGATATTTTAAGCCATATTGTAAACGATGTTGATTTTTCGTGCAATGAATTGCTTGCCCCCGCAATAAAATATCTTGAGGAAAACTTTTGCGACCCCGCGCTTAACAACCACACACTTGCAGAGCAATGCCATATAAGCGAAGTTTATTTCCGTCGGCTTTTTGCGGAAACCTACGGAACGTCACCCCATAAGTATATAAGCGATTTACGTATACAGCGCGCAAAGGAATTACTGAAAAACAACCGTATATCAATTAGTCAGGTAAGCGAAAACTGTGGTTACACCAGCGTTTATCATTTTTGCCGTGCCTTTAAAGCGGCGGTGGGAGAATCTGCGGGGAAATTTAGACAAAGCCACGCGTTTTGGTTTTGATTATTTGACAATTTATTACAAAAAGCTTTTTGGTTATTGATTTTTTTACAAATAGTAATATAATAAAATATACTATATAGTTTAGAAGGAATAAAAATGACAAAAGCAAAAAGTATAAATAAAGTTAAGCTTATCCGTCTTTGCGTAATAATCGCGGCTGTGGTTTTGGCTATTACCGCCGTTATCCTTGCAATAGCCTTACGGCCGCGGCTGAGCATTACTCTTAACGGTGACAGTGAAATATCAATAGAGGTTGGTGCCCAGTTCAAGGATCCGGGTGTTACCGCCCTTTTCGGCAAGGAAGAATATTCCCCCGTTGAAACGGTTGGAGAGGTTGATACCCAAAAGCCCGGAAGCTACGTAATAACGTATAGCGTAACCAGAAAGAAAACCACCGAAAGCGTCAGCCGTACCGTAAAGGTATGCGACCTTACCGCTCCCGTAATTACGGTTAAGGGCAACGCCCAGACCTACAAAGGCGAGCCGGTTTCGGGAATTGAGCTTTCTTACACCGCAACCGACAATATTGACGGCGACCTTACCGAACAGATTATAAGAACCGACAATGAGGACAGTATTACCCTTACGGTTACTGATAAAAGCGGAAACAAAGCCGAAGTTACCGTTCCCGTTAAATTTATAGTAGACCCAGGCAGAAAGGTTATATACTTAACCTTTGACGACGGCCCTTCCCCAAACACTCCTTACGTGTTGGACATTTTAAAGCAGTACAACGTTAAGGCGACCTTTTTTGTTACGGGACAGCACAAAGAAAGCTTCCACTACATTAAGCGTATTCACGATGAAGGTCACACCGTTGCCGCCCATACCTATTCTCACAAATGGGAAATTTACAAAAGCGTTGACTCCTACTTTGCCGACCTTGACGAAATAAACGCTGTTATAAAGCAGTACACCGGAAAGCCCAGCAATCTTATCCGTTTCCCCGGCGGCTCTTCCAACCGAGTAAGCGCCAACCACAAAAAAGGAATTATGTCGGATTTAGCGGTAGAAACTGCCAACCGCGGATACACTTATTTCGACTGGAACGTTGATTCTATGGACACTTCCACAACCGACCCCGACAAAATCTTTATTAACATTACAAGCCATTTGGGCAACGGTTACTACAACGTGCTTATGCACGATACCAAGTTTGTTCACCGCGAAGCACTCCCGAGAGTTATTCAGTACGGGCTTGACAACGGATACACCTTCCTTCCCCTTGACGAAACAAGCCCCGCGCCCCACCACAGTATCAGAAACTAACGAAAGCTCGTATTCCAAAACGGAATACGAGCTTTTTTTATGCTAATTTTCGTTTAGCAAAAGTCAAGGTTTTATAAAGGGGATAAAAAGCGGCGGCGGTAAGTAAGGCGTTTCCGATACAATGGGTGACGTCGAAAGCAAAGCCCGATATTATCCATGAAACAGCGCCGGCAGGGCCTAAGGCTATAAAGTACGGCACACTGCAAATGGCGCCGAAGGAAATTCCGTAAAGAGCGGCAACCACCACCCACAAAACCGTTTGCGCCACCGGTGCGGCTTTCAGTTTTCCCAAGGCTTTATGTATGGGAGTAAGCAATAACACCAAAAATACAAGCACCGCCCATACGTAAAGGTACATAAAATTCCATATATGAAAACCGTGAAATACTATTTGTATAACCGAAAACACGTATGTGGGAAGCAAGGCTTTTACTCCGTAAACGCAGGTAAGGGCAATAAGCATTACCGTTACGGGTTCAATGTTAGGGAGGAATGCCATAGCTTCTTTAAAGGCTAAAAGCAGTGCGGCGTAAACAGCGAAAAAGGCAAGCTCCTTTAAGCTGATTTTATTTTGTGTAGATTGCTTCATAGGTTTCGCCGTCAGATATTTTTAAATCGTTAAGTCCGTAATTTGTCATTTCTCCGCCTTTGGTAATGCACCACCAGGCTCCGTCTTTAGAAAAATCGGCGGTAACACCGTCAATGGTGGTATAAAGACCGTCGCCCTTGTACTCAATAATCCCTGCTTCAACCAATGCTTCGGCAAGTGTGGATTTTTCGGTTTTTAGCTCCACCGTTTTTTCTGTGTCGTCTTCAAAAATTATTTTGAAGGTGACGTTTTTTTGTACCGCAGCAACCGAAGACGAGCCGTTATCTGCAGGGTCGGCTTTACTGCAGGCTGAAAGGGTGAAAAGTGAAAGCACCAATACTGCGGCGGCAATAACTGCAAATACTTTTCTGAAAACTTTTTTAACATTTGCTTTGTTTTTCATAGAAAAAACTCCTTTTCATTATATTGCGCCACGCAATACAAGAGTAAGGAGCAAAGCAAAAACGTCAGACCGTCCGCCGACAGTCCGCTGATTTTACAAAGCCGTCATCCTCGTGACACACTTGTACTGCGCTTTACAGCAGGTATTCCGACTTAAGGTACCGATAAAACGGCTGCCGTGCCTTCCCGTTAAGTGACATTCTCGGCAATTAAACCTTTTACGGCGACGGGATCGCGCGGGAATTGCACCCGACTTCCCTTTTAAACCTTGCAACGCAAGGTACTGTAAAGCTAACGCAACTAAAGTATATCACACAAAATTAAAAAGGTCAACAAAAAACCTCCGACTGTTGTCGGAGGTTTCAGTCTGTCTCACCAAAAAGTGAGACAGTCCTTCAAGGAATTATTGCGCGTAATTAGTTTCATCATAAGCGTATTTTAATACGCTTCCCATATTCTTTTGCTGGTAAATTCTTACGTAATCTATAAGGGTTTCGTAATAATCACCGTCTGTTGTGATGTCATATTTAACACCGTAGTCACGGTCAGCCATACCCTGGCCCAGAATAATATAGTTGGGCATACGGTCTTTATAGTAATCGAAGTTAATATATTCGTAGTACTTAACACCGTCGAAAGCAAATATAAGGCGGTCATTTTCCCAAAGGAAGGTGAAAATGTGATAATCGCCGTACATATCGGTTTCGCCCTCTTCAAGAACGTAGGTCTGTGCCTTAGTACCAAAGCCATAGCTGTCATTAAGGCTTACGTGGGCAGAGTCCTTAATCGACGTACCGCTCCACCAATGGTGAATAGCAGAAGCGTAGTAATCGGGTCTACCATAGTTTTCAAGCAAGTCGTATTCTGTCATACAACCTCTGGTTTCTCTGCCGAAGCGGTCAATAAAGGAGGCACCGCCAGTACCTGCACCGTTCATCCACCAACCAACGTGAGAAGGAGGTTCGCTAAGTAAACACTTAATTTCAATATAACCGTACTGATAAAGCATATTCCAGAAGGTAGAAGCATGGCTAGTAGCAAAGTCGGTATCGTTAATACGACCGACAGTAAGAACCATATTACCGTCTCTTACACCTACCGCATCCTCAACCACTCTGCCCGAAGCAGTAGTATAGCCGCCTTCTCCTACGGTAATGACGGAAATTTTACCGCCTAAGTTAGAGTCTTTCTGGTAATTATTAGCCTTACTCTGGTTATTATACGCGCCCCAAACCTTTGTATTAAGGGTGCTTGCGTTAAAGTCATCGCCAAAGGTAAGCTTATAATCGTCACCTGTCGTCGAAACCTTACCGTACTTGGTGTAACCGTCCTTTAAGTCGGCGCCGCAGTCAAGAGAATCCTTAAGCTTAAGGTAATCAATAAAGTCTTTAACGCCCTGCATTGTTGCAAGGTCGCTGCCGCCCTTTATAATAAGCTTGGTACCGCGAACAGCAATAACGTATTCGTTTTCGTTTTCAACCTCTACAAGGCTGCTTGCGGCGCGGGTGGTATCACCTATAACGATTTCGTAATCCGATTCCTCGCCTCTTTCGTTATGACGGTTAAGAATCACGTCGTGGGTTTCTTCGGCATATTCCATAAGGAATTCAATTTGTCTGCCGTAGATATAAGGCATTACTTTGGGGTTAATAATAGTAAAGTTATCCCAAGTTACACCACCAAAGGTATGAACCTTTGTATCGGTATATTCGCTGTTAAGCTCTACGCCTTCTTTTACGGTCGCTTTCTTATCAGCGGAATAGAAGGTATAAATATTACCGTTTTCATCCTTTACCTTAATATAACCTCTTGCCGCAATAAGGCGGGCGTCTTTAAGTGAGAAGTCCTTAACGTAACCGCTGAATATTACGCTTTCGGTTTTATTGTCATAATCCCAGAATTCGTTAAACTTGGTTGTTTTGGTTACGTAGGTGTGACCGGGGTCGTTTTTAGTATCAAGCGTTATTGCTTTTACGGCAATTTCGTCACCGTTAACGGTACCGGTAGCGGTATTTCTTGCGTTTTTAAATATAATTCCGCGTTCTACCACGCTCATTTGCGTTCCGTCAACGTCAACGGTTACAATGTCCTGAGTCTGATAACGGAAGTAGAAACGGAGCGCCTGACTATCTATATCTCTGCTAACCTCTTCGGTAAGAACGGAGGCACCTGCAGAATAAAGAACATCTACGGGAGCAACCGTAATATAGTCAACGCTTACCTGCGCGCCTGCGTCATTTACAAAATACATATAAAGCATTTCGCCGTAACGGGCGTTTTTATTATCAGCGTCGTTAGCATTCTTATCCCTGGGCACCGTGTAGCCAAAGGAGGAAGTAAAGTAAACGGTTGCTTCCTGCCAATTGCCGTCATTTATTGCAGTAATATAGTTGCCGTCGTCGTTATAAGAGGTAGTATTTACCGCAATATTAACTTCGTCGGCAGTAGCAAACTTGATTTTAAGGTTTTCGGAATCAGTCTTATAACGGAAGGTTACTTTATAAGAAGTATTGTTATCAATTTTACCAATTCTGAAACCGTTCTTTACAGAAGTGTTTGCATCCTCTGCCGTATAGGTAAGTACACCGTCTTCTATTTTAGCTCCGCTTGCAAAGTTATTGCTATCGTTAGAAGCATAGGTGTAATTATCAAAGCCTTCAGCCTTTTCTGTCCAATCGGAATATACGTAATTCATTCCTTCTTCCATAGTAAGTGAAGAAAATGCAGATATACATTCCTGATCAGAATACCAACCGTTAAAGGAAGAGAACTGAGAAGCGGGAATATCGCTTACAGCGTTAACTGTATCACCCACAGCGCCTTCCACATAGTATTCTGCGTAGCCTTCTTTACCTAAAAAGGCTGTAACGGCGCCGTTTTCAAGGTGGTCAATCTCTACCGCATCAATATAAACTACGGTATCGCCTTCAATTACGGGATTAAAGGTCATAAATAGACCCGAAGCGGGTAAGTGGCTGGTGCTGGAGGTATTAACGTTATAATGAGAAAACTCAGTAGTAAGGTAAACCGTAGCCTTTGCCCAATCGTTACCTATTTCAGAAGAATAAATTCTGTAGGTAGCTTTATCATAATTGGTAATATAAGCCCAACGGTTGGTTTCGTGAGCAGTAATAAACTTAATATCTACATCACTTTGAGCTTCAGCGACCTTATACATAAAGGAAATTCTGTATGTGCTTTCGTCGTTTACCTTACCAAGTGCCGCAGTATTATTAGCGGTTTCAAAATACTTAATTGCGGGAGAATAACTATATTTAAGAGAACGTGCGGTGTCGTAAGCTTCATCGTAAGAAAGGCTTATATCGTCACCAACGGTATACTTACTGTTGCTGTTCTCGTATTTATAGTTATCGAAGTTAATATCCTTAAGCTCAAAGCGGCTGTAAAGCTCGCTAACGGGCTCTTCCTTATGTCTGCCGGATTCGTGGAAATCGATAACCTCGAAATCGTTATACCAACCAACAACCTCGTAAAAATTATCATCAATATTGGGGAAGTCAATTTCCTCGCCGTAGTTACCGTCTATTTCGTAAAGAACAGCCGAATTTCTGGGGTTGTAACCAAATACGTGGTTTCTTCCTTCGTCTATACGGGTAATTTTTACGGTATCCATATAGAACATACTGTTTTTGGTACAGGAGGAAACAAGTAAATAAAGCTTATTTTCACCCTCTTCAAGTGTGCCTGTGGTGAACTGTGCGAAGCCGGTTTTCCAGCCTGTAGTATAGCCACACTCGTTAATAGCGCCGAGCGCATTTCCCTTGGTAAAGGTTTCCCCCGAAGAAGCGTAGAAATTAAATTTGATTTT
>JAZRKJ010000081.1:0-6852 GCA_045646245.1 Acutalibacteraceae bacterium | reverse complement strand
TGGGCTGCGGCGTTTGTGTTGACGTATGTCCCAGCAAGACCAAGGCTCTGGTTATGAAGCCCCGTGAAGAACAGGAAGTTCAGCAGCCCGTATTCGATTACATGGTTGCCAACATCACCAAGAAGGCCGACATGCCTGCCGAAAACACCGTTAAGGGCAGCCAGTTCAACCAGGCTCTGCTTGAATTCTCCGGCTCCTGCGCCGGCTGTGCCGAAACCGCTTACGCCCGTCTGGTAACCCAGCTGTTTGGCGAAAGAATGTACGTTTCCAACGCTACCGGTTGTTCCTCCATCTGGGGCGGCCCCGCTGCTACTTCTCCCTACACCACCAACATCGAGACCGGCTTTGGTCCCGCATGGTGCAACTCCCTGTTTGAAGACAACGCCGAACACGGTCTGGGTATGTTCTATGGCCAGAAGGCTGTTCGCGACCGTCTGATTGCCAAGCTGGAAGCTGCTGAAGTTGAAAACGCCGACGTAAAGGCTGCTATCGACGAATTCCTGGCTACCAAGGAAAACGGCAAGGCCAACATGGAAGCTACCAAGAAGCTGGTTGCTGCTCTGGAAGCTTGCGGCTGCGACTTTGCTAAGGAAATTCTGGCTCAGAAGGAATTCCTGTCCAAGAAGTCTACCTGGATTCTGGGCGGCGACGGCTGGGCTTACGACATCGGCTTCGGCGGTCTGGACCACGTTCTGGCTTCCGGCGAAGATGTAAACGTAATGGTATTCGATACCGAAGTTTACTCCAACACCGGCGGTCAGGCTTCTAAGGCTTCTCAGATTGGTCAGGTTGCACAGTTCGCTGCTGCAGGTAAGGCTATCGCTAAGAAGAGCCTTGCTGAAATCGCAATGTCTTACGGTTATATCTACGTTGCACAAATCGCTATGGGCGCTGACCAGAATCAGACCCTTAAGGCTATTCGTGAAGCTGAAGCTTATCCCGGTCCTTCTCTTGTTATCTGTTACGCTCCTTGCGAAATGCACAGCATTAAGGGCGGTATGGTTAACTGCCAGAAGGAAATGAAGAAGGCTGTTGATTGCGGTTACTGGAATATGTTCCGCTTCAATCCTGCTCTTAAGGCAGAAGGCAAGAATCCCTTCAGTCTTGACAGCAAGCCTGCTACCGGTGACTACAAGGAATTCCTCCTTGGCGAAGCTCGTTACGCTTCTCTTACCCGTTCCTTCCCTGAGCGTGCTGAAGAACTCTTTGACAAGGCAGCTGAAACTGCTAAGGCAAACAGAGCTCATCTTGAAAAGCTCGTTGAACTTTACGGTAAGTAATAAAACCTTAAAAAAGCTGAGGCGAAAGCCTCAGCTTTTTTGCTTATGCAGAAAAAAATAAATGATTATATAGATATTTTCTATTTATTTACACCTTCTGAAATGATAAAATATAAGCAAACGGATAGGAGGTAATCGTTATGAAAAGAATCAGAATAGGTATTTTCGGTTATTGCAGAGGTTCTTCTTACGTTGACAGTTTTTTACAGAATAATACGGAAATTGTTGCTGTTTGCGATAAGCGTAAGGACCGTCTTGAAAACGCTAAAAAGAAGCTTGGCGATATGGTAACCTGCTATGAGGATTTTGATTCCTTTATTGAACACGAAATGGACGCAGTTCTTATAGCAAATTATTTTCATGAGCACACTCCCTATATTTTAAAGTGTTTTAGTAAGAATATTCACGTGCTCTGTGAATGTATTTCCAATGCAACTATGGCAGAAGGCGTACAGCTTGTTGAAGCGGCAGAAAAGAGTAAGTCTATTTTTATGCTTGCAGAAAACTATCCCTATATGCTTTTTAATATTGAAATGAAAAAATTGTATGAGGGCGGAACTTTAGGTAAATGCCTTTATGCAGAAGGGGAATATAACCACCCAAGTAACAGAAATGACGACGATGTCCGTTATCTTTACGACAGTGAAAAGCATTGGAGAAACTACGTTCCCAAAACCTATTACGTAACCCATTCTCTTGCTCCTATTATGTTTGCTACAGGTGCTAATCCTGTAAGAGTTACCGCTATGCCGATTTTTTCTCCCATTCAAAATGGGAGACCGAATGCTTCTTTTGTGGGCGATAAGGCGGCGATTATTACTACCCTTAATGATGACAAATCGGTATTCCGCTTTACGGGGCACGCTACCTTTGGCGGAGAATGTAATTCTTATAGACTTTGCTGTGAAAAAGCAACGGTTGAAAACGTCAGAGGCTCGGGTGGTAAGGTTATGCTTCACTATAATTGGTGGCAAAAGCCTGATGATAAAGATACGGTTAACTTTTATAAGCCTGAATGGGAAGGTAAAGATGCTGAGTTAATTAAAAAATCGGGTCACGGCGGCGGAGACTTTTGTGTGGCTAAGGAATTTATTAACTGTATAAGAGAAAATAAGCCTCACCCATTTGATATTTATTTTTCTACCCGTATGTCAAGCGTTGCAATTTTAGGTCACAGAAGTCTTTTGGAATACGGTGTGCCTTACGATATTCCCGATTTTAAAAATAAGGCTGCCCGTGATAAATACCGTAACGATACTCTATCGCCCTTCTTTTACAGCGACGGAAGAACTCCTACAATTCCCTGCTGTAGCGAGCAAAATTTTAAACCTCTTGATTCCCAGATAGAGGGATTCAAAAAAATACTTAAAGGCTAAAAGAAAAATTCCTCAAAGGTTACTTTGAGGAATTTTTAATGTTTTCTATATATTGACTGGGGGAAATACCCAACGTGGATTTAAACACGGTGGAAAAGTAGAACGGGTCTTTATAGCCCGAAAGAAGTGCAACGTTTTTAATTGCGCTAACGCCCTGTTCCATAAGAAAAACTGCGTTTTGCATTCGCACGTTGGTAAGGTAAGCGGAAAAATTAACCCCCATAGAGCTTTTAAAAATACGAGATATGTATTTGCTGTTGTATCCGAGTTGGTCTGACATAGACTGAAGACTAAGCGAATCATCAGTAAAATTATTTTCAATATATTTTACCATACTTCGTATAAGCTGTTGCTCGTTGCTTTCTTTATAAGGAGCCATCTCTCCAAAGGTATAAAGAAGCACAGCTTCACTTATGAGGTCAAGATTTTTTTCTCCCGCTTTAGCAATAGCGTTTTGCCAAAAGGCGGTAATTCCTTCGTGCCCTTCGTAAACACAGTTGACCGGAGTTATTCCGAAACGAGAAAAAAGCTCATTGCTTCGGCTTCCGTTAAAGGATATATACATATACTGAAAATTATCTACGCTTTCTATTTTGTAAGTAAGGTTCTCAAAGGTGAAAAAGATATTGCCTGCCTTCACGTACTTGCTAACACTATCGGTGGTAAGCTTACCCTTGCCACTTACCGCAAGATACATAGCGTTGGCGTTTCCCTTGGTGTGAAATGTATTGCCGGATTTTTCGTAAACAAAGTTTTGTGTATAAATACGTTCTTCTGTAACAGAGGATATAAATTTACAAATATTTTGCACAGACATAGTGGTTCTCCTTTATCTGAGTTTAAACAATTTTATCATAAAAGAATTAATGTTACAATAGAAAAGTGGAAAAAATCTATAATTAACAAGAATATTTCCATTTGACAGATGCTTTTAAGGTGTTAGAATACTGTAGAAAGGTGATGATAGATTTGGGTGAATTTTTAAGCTACGGTATGCTGACAGCTTCTACAGTAATGTTCGGTACCCAGTTTTTCTTTAATGATATTTACAGAAGAAATTACGGCAACAGTTTCAGGGATTCTCTCGTATCGCGTTTGGGCGGCGGAATATTCGGGCTTGTCGTATTGGTTATTATACAAATGTTCCAAATCGGGAAAGTAGCTTTTGAATATTCAAATTATGCATTTATTATGGCGCTTATTGCCGATATTAACGCATTTGTACTTACATTTTGCGGACTTAAAGCTTTGGGTAAAATTAATCTGTCAATGTATTCTTTGTTTATGATGCTTGGCGGAATGGTGTTACCATTTGTTTTTGGAATTTTTCTGCACGGTGAAGCGCTTACTTTAGGTAAGCTGTTATGCTTTATAGTAATTACCGCTTCATTGCTTATAGTTAAAGGAATAGGTAAAAGTACCTCGGGTACTATTTATTACGTAGGCGTATTTGTACTTAATGGTATGTCCGGCGTAATTTCTAAGTTATATCACGCTTTACCCGAAAGGTTTGAAAATTTAACCAAAATATCTTCAGCCGGATATTCAATACTTATTACTTTAATATCCCTTGTGTTATCGGTAATATTATTATTTTTTGTAAAAAGCGAAAAGAAAAAGCTGAACGGTAGAGCAGTTTTCGCTATGGCAGGCGGAAGTATCTTAAATAAGGTGGCAAACCTTTTGCTGCTTGAAGCACTTATAGTGTTACCCGCTTCTGCTCAGTATCCCTTTATTACGGGCGGCACTATTATTGTTTCAGCAATAATAAGCTTATTTACCGATAATAAGCCTACCAAACGGGAGCTTATTTCGGTTGCGGTAGCCTTTATAGGAATTTTAATGTTGCTTATTCCCGAAATAACAATATTTAAAATGAATTGGAAAATATAAAAACAAAACGCTTTTCATAACGAAAAGCGTTTTTTGTTTAGTCTATTTGCCAGTCAATAGGGGTAAGACCGTTTTTTATAAGAAGCTCGTTGGTCTTGGAAAAATGCTTACAGCCAAAGAAACCTCTGTAAGCTGAAAGGGGGCTTGGGTGAGGGCAGGTAAGCTTTATATGAATAGGGTTGGTAATAATTTCGGCTTTTTGCTTTGCGGGACTACCCCATAAAAGGAAAATAACAGGGGTATCTTTCTTGTTAAGCTCACTTATAACTCTGTCGGTAAAGGTTTCCCACCCCATTCCCTTGTGGGAGTTTGCCTGTCCGCGCCTTACCGTAAGTACGGTGTTGAGCATAAGTATTCCCTGGTTAGCCCATTTGGTAAGTTCGCCGTGATTTGGTATCTTAAAACCGATATCGTCGGCTAATTCCTTATATATGTTTTGAAGAGAGGGGGGAGGTTGAACCGGCTTTAATACCGAAAAGCAAAGCCCGTGGGCTTGGTTAGGCTCATGATAAGGGTCCTGACCTATGATTACAACTTTGGTGTCTTTGTAAGAAGAAGCTTTTAATGCGCTGAAAATATTATTCATATTTGGGTATATTGTTTTTGTACTGTATTCTTCTTTTAAAAACTGTCTAAGCTTTAAGTAGTATGGATTTTCAAATTCGTCCTTCAGTATTTCGTCCCAGTCGTTTCCTAATTTCACCATAATTTCCGCCTCCTTTTTATTTTATTTTACCATATATTACTATAAATGACAACAAAAAATCAAACTCTACTCTTGGTAGAATTGCGAAATTCAAGGGTAGAACGGCTTTTTTTACGGTAGGTTGAATTTACGTGGGGCAATAATTAAAATAATTGTATACCAAATTCCAATAAGGAGATAAAACGAATGAGTGAATTTGTACTTAGCAGTTGTTCCACTGCAGATATAACAAAAGAACATTTCGAAAGCAGAAACATCAAATATATTTGCTTTCATTATAATTTAGGCGGTACCGACTATCTTGATGATTTAGGTCAATCCGTTCCCTTTAAGTCTTTTTACAAACGTATGGTAGACGGTGAGGATACCCGCACCTCTCAAATTAACGTTGAGGAATATATGGACTACTTTAAAAAGTTCTTGGAGCAGGGAAAGGACGTTCTTCACGTTTCTCTTTCTTCCGGACTTTCGGGAAGCTATAATTCCGCCCGTAACGCCGCCGAGCTTTTAAAGGAAGAATATCCCGACAGAAAGATTTACGTTGTGGACTCTCTTGGAGCTTCTTCCGGTTTTGGACTTTTTATTGATAAGCTGGCTGATTTGCGTGACAAAGGCAAGAGTATGGAAGAAATTAAGGAATGGGCGAAAAAAAACCGTCTTAACCTTCATCATTGGTTCTTCTCTACCGACCTCACCTTTTATATTAAGGGCGGCAGAGTATCTAAGGTTGCAGGATTCTTCGGCGGTATGCTTGGAATTTGCCCACTTCTTAATATGAATAATATAGGTAAGCTTATTGCGAGAGAAAAAATTCGTTCTAAGCGCAAGGTTATTGAGCGAATTGTTGACAAAATGGAAAAGCACGCCAAGGGCGGCAAAAGCTATAGCGGAAAATGCTATATTTGCCATTCTGACTGTATTGAGGATGCCAAAGCTGTTAAAGCTCTTGTTGAAGAACGCTTCCCAAATTTAAACGGTGAAGTTGAAATAAACTGGATAGGCACCACAATCGGAAGCCACACAGGCCCCGGCACCGTTGCACTCTTCTTCTGGGGCGACGAAAGAATAGAATAATTAAAAACTCCCGAACCAATTATGTTCGGGAGTTTTTATTGATATAGAATGGTATGTGCGAAAGAGGTATTTATTTGTTCTTAATCCATACTGCGGCTTTGTTGTCTTCGTCTAAAAGCTTACCCGAACTTGCGTAGTCACAAAGTGTCATATAGCCATTTTCGGTTTTTACCTTTAGTGTAAGAATGTTTTGGAAATCTGCGCTTGCTTTTTCATAATAAACTATACCGTTATTATCTAAAATTTTTGCAGGAACGGTCATATCGTAGCCAAAGCGTGAATCCTGTGCCAGCATAATGGGGCCTTTTTGCAGTGCAATAGTGTTTTTAGCCTCCGGGTCTTCTTCATCGTATGTAGGAATAACTATACTGTTATTACCCCAGATAACCTTATTCATAAGCACCTGATTGCCGTAAGGGATAGGCTTAACTACAGTTAGCGGCATATCAAAAACAAGATTTATGACTTCTTTATCGTTTTTACATACTATTTCATTATAGCCCTTATTAACCGATATTTCCTT
>JAZRKJ010000080.1:0-44154 GCA_045646245.1 Acutalibacteraceae bacterium | reverse complement strand
GTAATACCACAAAAGTATTTCTTTATAGGTGCTTCCCTGTTGCGCCATATAATTTGCGCCGTATTGGCTCATACCAACCCCATGCCCGTACCCGCGCACGGTAAAGGTAAACTTTCCGTCTTTTGCGGTTACGTCAAAATTTGCGCTGCGAAGTCCCAAAGCGTGTCGGATTTCGGTGCCTTTAAGGGTAATAGTCCCAAAGGTCATACTCATAACCGTACCGCTGTCGCTGTATTTGGGGTCAGAAAACCAGTTTTTACTTTTAATTTCCGCAATTTCAGGAAGTTTTTCCTTAACTTCATCTTCACTTAAGGTAACACTGCTTAAATAATTGGGGCTTAATAAATCTCCAACGCTTTCCACGGCGGTAAGGTAAGGGTAGTCCCTTCCCCAAATGTTTTTGGACGATTCGGTTTTTCCGCCCGAAATGGCGGTATAAAGTGTCAAAGCAGTTTTTCCGTCATAAGTAACGGTCTGCCCCAAAACCGCGTCTATTGCCGAAAGAATTTTGTTGGTGTACTTTTCACTTTCGTCGCCCCACTTTTTACTTCTTCCTTCCTTATCTATATAGGCCTGATCAACAGAAGAATCCCCTGTTACGTCGTAATCCTCCTTTTTGTTTTCTTCCTTTCTGCAAAGAGCAAAGGTATAGGCGGCAACGGCTTGTGCTTTAAGGGCTTCGGTATGATACGCGGCGGGCATTTCCGCCGATACAACACCTAAAATATAATCCCGCGCCGAAATAACCGATATTTCCCCTGTATCCTTGTCCTTAAAGCGGAAGGTTACCTGGGTGGTTTCTTTTTCCGTATTTGGAGTTGCGCTTACCGTAACTGCCGATTTTCTCGTCGGTATCAAAGGAAAAAGCAGCAACACAAGGCTTAAAAACAGGCTTATCCATCCGTATAAATTTTTCATACCTTTCATCCTTTTATCATTTATAGTATTAAATACTATGTTTTATATAACTTTTTTATTCGGAGACTCTTACTATGAAACTTAAAAATCTCACTTTGTTTACTTTGGCGGTTGCTCTTCTTTCCACCGCTGCGCGAACCGCCTCCTTGCTCTACACCACCGAAAGCAGTACGGGCTTCTTTATTTCCCGTCTTTCCACCCTTGGTGTAATGCTCAGCGTCCTTATTCTCATTCTTACGGTCATTGCTGCGGTCTTTGCCTTTTTTGCAAAGGAAAAAGCAATTTCCCCCTTTAAGCCTTCTTCTCTTTCGGGAATATTTGCGGTACTGCTTGGTATTTCGTTTTTGCTTTATTCCTTTGGACTGGGCGCCCACACTTATCTTATACCCTGGCAGCACACCCTTGAAACCGTCACCGGAATTCTTTCCGGCGCGTGGTTTATTGCCTTTGGACTGGGCGCCTTTATGAACATTAAGCTTCCTAAAATAGCCGCCATTCTCCCCTGTATTCACTCTGTTATGAGGCTTGTGGTGGTTTTTACCTCACTCAGCACCTCGGCGTTGGTTGCGGAACACGTATTTTCCCTTGCTTACCACGCTTCGGTAATGGTTTATATGCTTAATTTCGGCAGATTCGCCGCAAATGAGCCTTCCAAAAACGGCAGTAAATTTTTCTTCCCCATAACCGTTACCGCTTTTATTTTCACCGCTACTTCGGTATTCAGCCGTCTGATAGTTTCTCTTTCAGGAAAGCCTGAGCTTATCCACGGTGAAGTAGAAATTGACATAACCGGCATTGTCCTTACGGTATTTATGCTGCTTTGCGCGGCTGATATATGCAAAGAAAACAATGAAATAAAGGAGGCGGACTCAGATGCCGTTCAGCGTTAACAGTCCCATAATCTTCGTTCTTGTTGCGGTTATTATTTTAGCCGTACTGGGCCAATCTTTTTATTTCCTTTTCCGCGCTCTTGCGCGCGCCAAGGAAAAGGGAATGGATATGACCAAAATCAAAAAGACCATAAGCACTTCGGCTATTTCCACCATTGCCCCTGCCGTTGCAATTTTAGTAGGCGTGGTTACCCTTTCCCACAGCTTGGGCATTGCCCTTCCTTGGTTAAGGCTTTCGGTTATCGGTTCCCTTTCTTATGAAACCATCGCTGCCGAAAGAGCGGTAAGCGAACTGGGTCAAGGGCTTGAAAAGGAAATTGCCGACCCATCCGCTTTCGTTACGGTTACTTGGGTTATGACCCTTGGTATACTTGTCGGTCTTATTCTTGCCCCGCTTCTTACCAAGAAAATTCAGGGCGGTATGACCAAAATGGGTATGAAGGACAAAAAATGGGCAGAAACCTTTAACAACGCAATGTTTTTAGGTATGATTTCCGCATTTTTAGGCTTCGTATTCTCAAACGTTTCCCGCCTTTGGGATTCAGGCGCCAGAGAAGTAACCGAAAAAGTTCTTCAACAAGACGGCACTTATATTGAAAACACCGTTACTTTAAGCGCAACGTCGGGGCTTATTCCCGTTTGCGTTATGGCGGTTTCGGCTATACTTATGGCTATTTGCGGCATTTTCGCAAAAACTCTTAAGCAAAAATGGATGAACGACTACGCCCTCCCCATTTCTCTTGTTGGCGGTATGGCTGCGGCTATTCCCATTACCGCTTGGTTATCTTAAGGAAAGGAGAAGGAAAAAATGAAAAAAGAAACCACTTATCTTGACAGTGTTCACCGCGACGGTAAAATTTGGGGATTTACCTTATTGGTACTTATTCTCCTTTTCCCTACGGCGCTTTGTCTTATATTCAACGTTCTCCCCGACTGGAACGCATTTTTTAAAGCGCTTCTTGCCGTACTTCCCATGTACTGGGCGGTTGGTATTGTTGAAATTTTCACCTACGTTCCCATGCTTGGCGCAGGCGGCGCTTACCTTTCCTTTGTAACGGGCAATATTTCCAACTTAAAGCTTCCCGTTGCCGTAGACGCTATGGAAAAAGCAGAGGTTAAGCCCAGCAGTGAGGAAGGAGAAATTATTTCTACAATTTCCATTGCCATTTCCAGCATAGTTACCACCTTTATTATAATTATAGGCGTAATTTTGCTCATTACGGTGGAGCCTATCGGCGCTTTCCTTGCCTCAGACGTATTAGAGCCCGCCTTTAAGCAAATTCTTCCCGCACTTTTCGGCGGTCTTGCGGTAGTATTTATTTCCAAAAACGCAAAGCTTTCAATTGCTCCCATTATACTTATGCTAATCCTGTTTATTTTCGTTCCCGCTCTTAATGAGGGCACCGTTGGTATTATGGTACCCGTTGGTGTTATCTTCACAATTGCGGTTGCAAGAATTATGTACAAAAAGGGATGGATTTAAAATGGATATTGCCTTAATTATACTTGCCGTTTTGCTTCTGCTTTTTATAGGCGTTATTCTTGTTCGCACCCTTAACTTTAAACCTAAAAATACTGTTAAAGCCGATGATGAAGAAATAACCTTCGATAAAGAAAAAGCGGTTTCAAGCCTTCAAACCCTCATCCGTTTCAAAACAGTTTCTTACTATGATAAGGAAAAGGAAGACGAAAAAGAGTTTTCGGGCTTTTTGGAAAGCCTCCCGCGCCTTTTTGAAAACGTTTTTAAGGTTTGCGAATTCACCACCCTTCCCGACCGCGCAATACTGCTTCGATGGAAGGGTAAAAACGACGGTGACCCAACCGTTCTTATGTCCCATTACGACGTTGTTCCTACCGAAGACGATAAATGGGAAAAAGACCCCTTTGGCGGCGAAATTGAAAACGGCGTACTCTGGGGAAGAGGTACTCTTGATACAAAAGTAACCTTAAACTCCGCTTTATCCGCCGCCGACCACCTTATTAAAAACGGCTTTGTTCCCGAAAATGATATTTATTTTGCTTTTTCGGGCGGTGAAGAAATTAACGGCAACGGCGCGGTAAGAATTGTGGAATACTTTAAAGAAAAAGGTATACACCCCGCTATGGTGGTTGACGAAGGCGGCGCTGTTGTAGAAAACGTTTTCCCCGGCGTAAAGGGCTCTTGCGGACTTATAGGTATTGCGGAAAAGGGTATGATGAACCTGCGTTATACCGCTGAATCCATGGGCGGTCACGCATCGGCTCCAAAGCCGAACACCCCCTTGATAAGGCTTAGCCGCGCTATATTAAAGGTTGAAAATAATCCTTTAAAAATGCACCTTACAAAGCCTGTTAAAGAAATGTTCGATACTCTTGGCCGTCACAGTAATTTCCTTTACCGTATGATTTTCGCCAATCTCTGGTTATTCAGCGGCGTCCTTGATTCTATTGCCAAAAAAGGCGGCGGCGAAATGAACGCCCTTTTGCGTACCACCGTTGCATTTACACAAAGCACCGGCAGCAGCGCACCCAACGTTATTCCCCCCGTTGCATCGGTAGTTTCAAATATGCGCCTTAATCCATCTGATACAAACCAAAGCGTTCTGGACTACCTTAAAGAAAAAACAAAAGACTGTAACGTAACGGTTGAAAAAATCTGGGGTGTTGAGCCGAGTTCGATTTCTGAAACCGACTGTGAGCAATGGAATAAGGTTGCTTCGGCGGTTGCCTCCACCTGGAAGGGCTGTATTGTTTCCCCTTACCTTATGGTGCAATGCTCCGACAGCCGCCATTACAATAATTTCTGTAACCACGTTTACCGTTTTTCTTCAATGGACTTAACAAGTGAAGAACGGGCTTCCATTCACGGTAACAACGAAAGAATACGTATTGACTGTATTCACCGCTCGGTGGAATTTTATATAAGACTTATTAAAAAATGCTAAACAAAAAAGTTGCTTTAAAATTCTAAAGCAACTTTTTATTTTATTTTATCGTTTCTTCGGCGTAGCGTACCGTTTCCATAGCGTCCTTTGCGTATTTATCGGCGCCGATTTTATCAGCGTATTCCTGAGTTAACACTGCTCCGCCCACTACGGTTTTGCAAAAAGGCGCTTTTTCCTTTATAAGACGCACCGTTTCCTCCATAGCGGGTACGGTGGTGGTCATAAGCGCACTTAAGCCGACCACCGGCGCCTTTAAAGAGCAAACACTTTCAACTATCTTTTCGGGCGGAACGTCTTTTCCCAAATCCACTACCGTAAAGCCGTAATTTTCAAGAAGAAGCTTTACAATATTCTTTCCGATATCGTGAATATCTCCCTTTACGGTGGCTATAACGAAAATACCCTTTGAAGCCCCTTTCCCGTTTTCCGGAAGGCTTTCTTTAATTACCCCAAAGGCGCTTTTTGCCGCTTCGGCACTCATAAGAAGCTGAGGCAAATACACTTTTTTATTTTCGTAATCCTCCCCTACCTTGTTAAGCGCGGGGATAATTTCGGTATTTACAACCTCCAGAGGCGCAACGGTTTTAACAAGCTCTTTGGTTATTTCTGCCGCCCTTTCCTTAAAGCCTTTTGCTATTGCGGCAATAAGCTCGGTTGCGTATTCCTTTGAGGTTTTCGCTTTTAACGGTTCAACCGTTTTCTCCGTCACCGCAAATGAATCCGCCGCTTCAATATACTTTTCGCAGTTTTCATCCAACCCGCTTAAAGCGTTATAGGCGTAATAGGTTTTCATCATTTCCTCTGAATAAGGGTTCATAATTGCCGCCGATAAGCCCTTTTGCAGCGCAAGAGCAAAAAAGGTGCTGTTTACCGCGTCACGGTTGGGAAGCCCGAAGGAAACGTTGGAAACCCCCAAAGAGGTGTGACAGCCCAAGGTATTTTTAATAACGCTTAAGGCTTCAAGGGTAGAAAGCGCCGCTTTATTATCTGCGCTTACGGTAAGCGCAAGAGTGTCAAAAACAATATCCTTTTTATCTATTCCGTACCTGTGCGCTTCCTTTAGTATTTTGTTTGCTATTTCAATTCTGCCCGCCGCTGTTTCGGGAATACCGTTTTCATCCAGAGTAAGAGCAATTATTACTCCGCCGTACTTTTTGGCAAGGGGAAAAACCGCATCCATACTTTCCTTTTTACCGTTAACCGAATTTATAAGCGCTTTACCGTTGTAACGGCGAAGTGCGCTTTCCAACGCCTTTGGCGAGGAGGTATCAATTTGCAAGGGCAAATCTGTTACGGTTTGCAAAGCGGTAACGGCATCGGTAAGCATTTTTACTTCGTCAATTTCAGGAAGCCCCACGTTAACGTCAAGAACGTGAACTCCCTTTTCCTCCTGGGTTACGCCCTCGTTTAAAATATAATCCATCTCATTGTTTTTAAGGGCTTCTTTGAAACGCTTTTTACCCGTAGGGTTAATTCTTTCCCCGATAAGCAAAGGCTTTTCGCCGAATATAACCGCTTTTGTGTAAGAAGAAATAAGGGTAAAATTCTTCTTTTCCGTTTTCTTCGGTTCTAAAGATGCCGTTTTATTAAGAAGGGCTTTAATATATTCCGGAGTTGTTCCGCAGCACCCTCCCGCAACGCGAACACCCGCTTTAACAAGCTCTGCCGTTTGCTCTGCGAATTCTTCGGCGCAAACATCAAAGACTGTTTTCCCGTTTTCAACCCTTGGCAGTCCCGCGTTCGCCTGAATCACAACGGGAATGGAAGCGTACTTTAAAAGCTTTTCCACTACGGGTTTTAACTGCTTTGGCCCCAAGGAACAGTTTGCGCCCAAAGCATCGGCGCCCATACCCTCAATTAAAGCCACCATAGCTTCGGGGGATGCGCCGGTCATAAGCTTAAGGTCTTCCCCGTAAGCGTTTGTTACAATAACGGGAAGTCGGGTGCTTTCCTTAACCGCAAGTAGGGCGGCTTTGGTTTCATAAGCGTCGTTCATTGTTTCGATTATAACAAGGTCGGCACCGTACTTTTCGCCTAAAACAGCGGTCTTTTTAAAGATTTCCACCGCATCCTCAAAATCAAGCTCACCCAAAGGCTTCAAAAGCTTTCCCGTGGGGCCGATATCAAGAGCAATAAATTTATCATCTTTATTATCAAAGAAATTTTTGGCTTCTTTTGCGTTTTGAATGGCGGCTTTTATAATTTCTTCAAGTTCTTCATAGGAAAGCTTAAGGGAATTTGCGCCAAAAGTATTGGCGGTAACAACGTTACTGCCTGCGCCGAAATAGGCCTTATGAACAGCAACAATTTCCTCACGGTGGGTTAAGTTCCATCGCTCGGGCATTTCACCGGCCTTAAGCCCCTTTTCCTGTAAAAGGGTACCCATTCCGCCGTCCAAGTACACCGGATTGTTATTTAAAAAATCTTTAAAATTCATACTACACCTCATATTATCCCCACAAAAGCGGTTACCGATTTTGACGGTGACATAAGCATACTGTCGTTTAAAGTAAGTCCTATTTTCTTTTGGCAGCCCAGCACAGAGAAAATTTCCTTTTGCACCTCTATAGCCAAATCTCCGTAGCCGGGGCTGAACCGCGGCTTAAGGGTAAGGTTATTTTCCTTTAACTCGTTGCAAAACGTATTGCACAAGGCTTCGATTCTTTCATTTCCAAAGGCGTCCAAAATAAGCGCCTTTGCAGGTGACAAAGCTCCGTATTTTGCAATAAGCCTGTCTATTTCCACACCAAGAGTAGCGGCAAAAAGAATTACCTTTTTGCACCCGTCAAGGTTTTGGGAAAGCTTTTCGGACTCCGCTTTAAAAAAACCGAAGTCGCAAATTTTTCCCGTTATTTTAACTTGTGCTTCAACACAGCAGACCTTATAGGAAAGTTTTCCGTCAAGCTCTTTTAAAACCTCGTCGTATAAAGGCAAATTTGCGTTTTCAACGCTCCTTATACCTGCGTAGCGCAGCACCTCGTTTTTGTCAATAACAGGTTCAGGGTAAGTTTTAACAAAATTAAAGTCACTCATTTTTCTATAATACAAGACAGATTGCTTTGAATCTTTTGGGCAACGTCGGGCTTGTTCATAGAATAAACGTGAACGTTTTTAATACCGTTGGCGTAAAGGTCAATTATTTGGTCGGTGGCATAAGCGATACCCGCCTGCTTCATAGCAAGGGGATTGCCGCCGAATTTATCCACAATGCTTTTAAACCTTTGAGGCATAAAAGAACCCGAAAGCTTAATTGCGCGGTCAACCTGATTTGCGTTGGTTATGGGCATAATACCGGGGATAACAGGTACGGTGATACCCGCTTCCCTTATTTTATAAAGGAAATTGTAAAGCAGGTTATTATCAAAAAACATTTGCGTTGTCAAAAAATCACAACCCGCTTCCACCTTTTCTTTAAGATATTTAATATCGTCCTTTTGGTTTGCGCTTTCGGGGTGGATTTCGGGGTAACAAGCGCCGCCTATACAAAAATCGGGATTAGCTTCTTTAAGCTCCCGAATAAGGTCAACAGCGTGTTTATAGTCGCACTTTGTTATATCAAAGCCGCCACCCTCCGGAATATCCCCGCGAAGCGCCATAACGTTTTCTATACCTGAAGCTTTAATTTCTTCAATTCTTTGCTTTACGGTTTCCTTTTTGGAAGAAACACAGGTAAGGTGCTCCAAGGTGGGCACCCCGTAAAGGTTTTTAATGTTTTTTGCAATATCAAGGGTATATCGGCTGGTTCCTCCGCCCGCGCCGTAAGTAACGCTCATAAAGGACGGACGCAGTTTTGCAATTTCTTCGGTTGCCGCCTTTACGCTTTCAAAACCCGTTTCGGTTTTTGGCGGGAACACTTCAAAGGACAGCGACAGTGTATCGCGGCTTATTAAATCTATAATCTTCATAACTTACCCCTTTTTAATACTTTTAAAAATATTATACAACTAAAGTCGGCAGTAATCAAGATTTTATGTAGCTATACTCCTCTTTAAACTGAAAGTCCCCGTAAAAATTACGGGGACTTCCGACAAGTGAGATAGCATTAAAACAATAATTTTGCCTTAATACTATAATATATAACGAAACTTTTGGCTGTTTTATGACAACAACTTTAAAAAAAACAAAGAAATCGGCAATTTTCACAAAAGAAAGCTGCCGATTTTGTGCAATTATCTATCCTTAAGGGGCGGATATTCACGTTGAGGATGTACCGCCATATATGCGGGACGTATAATTTTGCCCGCGTTAATAAGCTCTTCAAGACGATGCGCGCTCCAACCCACGATTCTGGCAATTGCAAAAAGAGGTGTGTACAGTTCGTGGGGCAAATCCAACATATCGTAAACAAAGCCTGAATAAAAGTCAATATTAGCTGAAACGCCTTTATATATTTTTCTTTCCTCGGCAATAGCCTTGGCGGCAAGACGTTCAACAAGGGCGTAAAGGTTATATTCTCTGGAAAGCCCTTTTTCGTCCGAAAGGCTTTTTACATACTGTTTAAGAATTGTGGCTCTTGGGTCACTTTCGGAATATACCGCGTGGCCCATACCGTAAATAAGCCCCGAACGGTCTCCTGCCTCTTTACGAAGTATCTTTTTAAGATAACAGAAAACCTCTCCTTCATCTTCCCAGTTTTTAACGTTTTTCTTAATATCTTCAAACATTGTGCAAACCTTAATGTTTGCGCCGCCGTGACGGGGACCTTTAAGAGAACCCAGCGCCGCCGCAATTGCGGAATAGGTATCGGTACCCGAAGAAGAAACAACGTGGGTGGTAAAGGTTGAGTTATTACCGCCTCCGTGCTCTGCATGAAGAACCAATGCCATATCCAGAAGCTTTGCTTCAAGGGGAGTATATTTACTGTCAATCCGAAGCATATGCAGAATATTTTCCGCGGTGGAAAGGTTGGGTTCAGGGTTGTGGATAAAGAAGCTGTTGTTATTGCGAATATAGTAGTTATAGGAATGATAGCTGTAAACCGCCAACATAGGAAATACCGATATAAGCTGCAGACATTGGCGCAACACGTTGGGTATTTCGGTGTTGTCGGGGTCGTTGTCGTAAGAATAAAGGGTTAAAACACTTCTTGCAAGGGAATTCATCATATCGTTAGAGGGCGCTTTCATAATAACGTCCCTTACAAAGGAATTGGGCAGGCTTCTGTAAGAAGCAATAACCTCACGGAATTCTTTAAGCTCTTCAGCCGTGGGTAACTGACCGAAAAGCAAAAGATAAGTGACTTCTTCAAAACCGAAACGGTTATCCTTTACAAAGCCTTCCACAAGGCTTTCTATTTTATACCCGCGGTAAAAAAGCTCGCCCGGTATGGTAACCTCCTTGCCGTCGATAACCTTACGAGAATTTATTTCGGATACCTCAGTAAGGCCTGTAAGCACGCCTTTGCCGTTTAAATCACGAAGTCCGCGGTTTACCTTGTGCTGAATATACATTTCAGGCTGAATGTGACAGTCCTTAACACAAAGGTTAGAATATTTAGTTATGGTGTCGGTTATTTCCGAATAATTGGTAATGTTCTTTTTATAGGGCATTTTGTTTCCTCCTTTCGGTAATTTTACCATAACTTTGTGAACAAATCTACTGCGCGCGGAACTGTAAATAATAAAAAATATATTGGATAAAATTTCGCAACCCTTATAAATACAGGGTTTTTGAGAATTTTTCTCCCCGATTTATGTATCTTTCCCTTAATTTTTCCCTTGTGAGAAATTTTAAGGGAAGCCCATCACACCTACGTTATGAATCAATATAACACATAAATCCAAAATTCAGTACTCGCTGTTTTTTATTATAATTTTCTTAAAAACAAACTGTTACAATTAAAATTCAGAAAGGTTTTTATTTTTCAACCGCCAATATATAGGTGTGTAAGTTTCCCGATATTTTGTTGTCTAATACCTTCGTACCTTTAAACGTAAATACGCTCTCTATTTCCGACGGCACGGATACTTTATATTCAAAGCTTCCGTGGTTATTCTGCCATTCAACAGATATTCTTCCATAGCAAGTATCATAATGGCCTTTTGCTGACGTAATTTTTTCGGTCGTATCAAAACAAGGAGCAAATACAACTTTTTTAAATCCCGGATTCGCTATATCAGGATTGATTCCCAGACAATATTCGTACATCCACTCGGTACACGACCCTAATGAATAATGATTAAACGAATTCATGCCCGTTCTGATTCCGTTCTGTTTAGTATAGCTATCCCAATGCTCCCATATAGTAGTGGCGCCGTTTACAACGGAATATCCCCAGCCGGGATAATTTGTATTTGTAATCAGAGAATACGCAATATCTGAACGACCGATATCACAAAGTGTCGGTAAAAGGAATCTTACTCCCAAAAAGCCTGTAGTAAGTTCTCCCTTGTCCTCCTCAAATTTTCGAACAAGGTTTTCTTTTGCCTCATCTATATCAATAATTCCAAACTTGTATGCAATCACGTATGCGCTCTGGGTATCTGACTTTATTATTCCTGTCTCGTCCACGAAACTTGCACGAAAAGCTTTCTTAATACTCAAATAAAGATTATTATAATATTCCGCCTCGTAATCGCCGATTATCTCGCAAAGTTTTGAAGCTATAAACGCAGCCCTTGCATAATACAGGGTGGATACCACAGCCTTATCCGTAGGTATACCAAGGCTAAGCCAGTCGCCGTAACCGTCTTGTCCATCGCGTATATAACCAGGATTTTCCGTTTCGTAATAATCCAATAATTTTTTCAGTGCAGGCAAATTATCCCTTATCACCTTTTTGTCGCCATACATTCTGTAGTGACAGTATGGAATCTCTGCAATTGCTTCACACCACCCTGCAGCAGCATCACGTCCCACGTAGTCATAATATCCCACGTGGGGCAATGGGGCAACAGCCGGAATTACACCATTCCCCAACTGAGCATCACGGATATCGGCCAGATATTTTTCAAAAAAAGCACGACAATCCATATTATACATCGCACTTTGACAGAATATCTGCGCATCCCCCGTCCAGCCCAATCTTTCATCACGCTGTGGACAATCCGTGGGAACATTCAAAAAATTATCTCTCTGTCCCCAAAGTGCATTGGTATATATTTTTGAAGCAATCTCATCAGAGCAGGTAAAATGTCCGGTACTCTGTAAGTCGGTATACATTGCCTCTGCAGTAATATCAATAATCTCTACGTTGCCTACCAATACAATTTCTGCATATCTAAAACCATGGAATGTAAATAACGGGCGAAAAATCTCCTCTCCGTTACCGGATAATATATACGTATCGGTTGCCTCAGCTTTTCTGAGATTTTCCGTATATATCTCTCCGTCCAGCAAGAGTTCCGCATGACGGATTATTGCTTTTGCACCTCTTTCACCTTTAAACACGCATCGAAGCACACCGGATATATTCTGTGTTACGTCGTAAATATATTTGCCTTTCGCAACAGACAGCAACATCGGCTTAAAACAATGCTTTACGACTATAGGCGGAATTTTCACTTCCTCAAGGTATATATTTCTGGAAAACTTAAATACCGTTTCTTCCGCATCATCCCACGACGAATCGTTGTATTCAGCTTCAGAAAAATTTCCAAGTGATAAGCGTTTGTCTATATATTCACCCATATAAATATCGCTTCTCAGTATTTCACCGCATGCCGCCTTCCAGGTCCTGTCTGTTTCAATTTCTTCTGCAGTGCCATCCATATATTCTATTCTGGCAACAGCCATAAATTCAATACGGTCACTGTATCCATTACGCTTGAAAGTATAATTGGATCCCACGTGTCCAACTGCCCATCCATCGCCAAGCACTGCTCCGATTGCGTTATTCTGTGACAGCTTATCAGTGATATCATAACGGACAAAAGGAAGCTTTTTAGAGTAATCTACCCATCCCGGTGAAAGATAATCCTCTGCTACCGCTTCGCCGTTTACATAAATTTTAAAAACACCTAAGGCAGAGCAAATAAGAGTTGCTTTTTTCACTTCCCCTTTTAGCGAAAAAGCACGTCTGAAATAAGGAGAAGGATTACCATATTTATCGTCTGCTGATTTATATTCTCCGGTTTTGTATGTAATCCATTTTGAATGAAATAGCATTGGCAGTTCCTCCAAAAAAACATAAATTCTTTTCTTGTTATTGATTAAAGACTAACGTCGCATCGGCTTTCTTCCATACTTTTTATAAAAAGCATTTGTAAAATGCTGTCCGTTACAGTAGCCTGTTCTATCAGCAATTTCTTCAAAGCTATAATCCGTATTTTCCAGCAACCAGCAGCCCTTATTTAATCTCAGTTCAATCAAAAGCTGTTTAAAACTTATTTTATAATACTTATTCAAAAGCTTTGAAACCGATGATTTACTATAGTTAAAACGCTTTGCAACCGATTCCAGTGTTATTGCCTTCTCGCAATTATTTACAATAAAATCGTATATATCCTTTACTCTGTTAGGAATTCTTTCACCAATATTCTTATCGCACAAAACCTCTGTCAACAAATGCATAAATTGAGATGTCAGACAAACCCTCAATAATTTTCTATCAACATTAACCTGATTAAATGTTTTTAAAATCTGTTCAAGATAAATCTGAGTATTTACAGAAAATGGGAGTGCAACATAATCACATTTTCCGAATACTGCAGACCAATCCAACGCTTCAATAATGTCCTGCACCACAAATTGTTCTTTTTTTGCTGACACCACTTTTTCCGGGATTTTTTCAGCGTGCGAATAAGTCCAGTCAAAATTAACGACCGCAATTTTACAGTCAGAATCAGATAAAACCCGGTAAGGCACACCGGGTTTTATTATGTAAATCTGCTTTTCCTTGACAATTATCGATTCATCGTTGACAAATACACTTCCTTCTCCGGAAAGTATCAAAATCATACGACAATCATACGCACACTTAACTTCTTTTTGATATATACCCACTCCACAACCCACGTGTCTTATATAAGGATGTATATTATCAAGTAAAAGCATCGCACAATTCTCCTATAAATTTCCTTAAAAATATTTAACGCTGATATTTTCAGCCACTTCTTTACAGTAGCCGCAACTTTGACACTCTTTTTTACACGCTGTAACCATCTTGAAAAAATCCTCGGGAAGTGCAGAGCCATCAAGCACATACCCCTTGAAGTCATGAGAATAGGACGGTTCCGTTAAATCCAACAGATTGCCCATATATCTACCTCTGGCATAAGCACCTACAACCATTCTCATATTTGCATGCATTCTGGTTGCAATTTTCACTTCATCAAAATATGGTTCATACACAGAAATATCTTCAGGCCGAACCCAAGTCCCCTGCACAAAATAAGCCAGCCCATCCATAGCCTCCATAGAACGAAGGTATCTGTGACAAGGAGACGGCATTCCCTTCCAGTCACTTGAAAGTCGGTCCGCTACACTCTGGTGCGCCACCAAATTATCGTGAAAGGTCTGAAATCCACAATACGGCATGCATCCACTGTTGGCGAGCATAGCAAGTTTTTTACCGTGCTCCTTGCACCATTTATGCAACAAATCAATCTTCTCAAAATCACGGTTACATTCCTTCGCCATATAAAACCCATCAAAGCAGGAAGATAGCTGTTCCATGGCTTTTACGGTTCCAATCCGCATATTTACCGATGCAATTACCTGAATATCATCCTTAAAATGCGTTTTTATCATTTCCGCCAGAAATGGAGAAGTAGTAGTAATATTATCTAAATCTAACTGACTTTTTAAGAAGTCGCAAACCGATAGTATACGTTCACAAAAAGCTTTTGATACTGCTTCTTCTCCATAGCAATTGGCATTCAGAAGCAGCGTCAAACGCTTACCCATTTCTTTAATTTCTTTTAGTTCCTGAAGCTGAGTCTGCTTTACCAGCTCAAGCTCCGCTCCGTTAGAGGAGCAGAGTTGAAGCCGACCGCTTTTTTCGTCAGCCCATGAAAAATATACACTGGAAATGCTTTTGTCGTAATCACGACAAATTTCCGCAACAGAATCATGTTCTTCGGGAAGCTGATAGCCAATTGAATACTTCATAGTTAAAATAATGTTGTGTCAATTTCTTCTGAAACAACTTTCTCTTCTTCAGGGCGTTGACTACGGTCAATTACCCAGGGTTTCTTTGTTCTGAACGGATTCTCAAATTTATGAGTGAGTACACCCTTCTTTTCAAGATGAATATAACACTCACGCATACATCCCCGTGCGCCTTCTAAAGCATGATTATGACGCATATATCTGACAAAGCCAAAGTTTCGCTGCATTTCTCTGTCAGGAGCCTCAGTATCAATTCCCTTTGCATCTACGTCAAACGGATTATACTCCGGAACTCCACCTCGATAAGCGTTAAAGCAGGCATAATTATCAAGCTTGCCAAATTCAATGTGGTGACCTGCGATGTCCAGATAATCTGTCTCAGTCGTAGAAATGGCCTTTCCTGAGCAAGCTCTTGCACAGCTCATACATCTGTCGCAAATTTTCCCTTCAAAAATAGGATCGGGCTCACATTCAAAGTCTGTCAGAAGTGCCACAAAACGTTGCATAGGTCCGAACTCAGGAGTTAAGAACACTTTACTCCAGCCATATTCTCCAAGACCCGCCGCAAAAGCCGCCGCTCTCATATCAATCAGAACGTCAGGACAAGGCTTACCTTCTTCCACCGGAATTGCATTCATGGGAGGTTGTTCTTTTCTAAGGTCATAGCCTTTGGAGGGTGCATTATTGTGGAAACTGATATTCGGAATCGGCACCGCTTCCCAACCATTATCCTCTATGTAGCAACACAGTTCGCGAAGCACAATAGGACCATATACTTCATTTATGCCTGCATAACCCATAGCCGTATAATTGGCGAAGTATGTTCCTTCTTCTATACCTCTAAAATAGCCTCGCGGAATACGAAATGCAAGTACAATACATGTTTTCGCATTCGGAAAAATATATCTGGGATCCATCTGTTTGGGAGCACCCTCGAATCTATCCATAGAAGAAAAACCTACCAAATCGGCTCCAATTCTTTTTGCATAATCTCTGATGCTTTCTTTGCTGATCATTTTTATCTTCCTCACAATCTTTAGATACAGTAAATATACTGTTATAATACATTTTACTGTAACAAAATAATTACTTCTACATAAAAAGCAGCAAACAATCAATAAAAACGGTGATTTTTTTTAATATTCAGCTCAGCATTTATGCCATTCTTGGCGGAGTTTTGCTGTGATTCAGGCTATTGCAAATACATTTAAATCAGGGCACAATAAAAAATGAAACCGAGGAGATATAGTGTGACAAATCCTCTTTTGTCAATAATTAAACTTCGCCGTATCTTGTTTTGAGAAGTTGGCGCATTACTTTAATGGAAAAAGCAGCTTCTTCAATACAAAAATCTTCTCCAAAGTGCGTTAGATTAAGCTCCATATTATAAACACCGCTGTAACCGATATCATCAAGTGCACTGAAAACATCCTTCCAATCGATGGTTCCGGTACAAGGAGTCTTGTGTTGATCGGTTAATTTATCATTATCGTTAAGGTGTAATACTTTAATATCATTGCCGCACATACGGATAACGTCACCCGGGGAAGGGTTGCCGTAAAGAGAGGCTTTATTTGAATGTCCCGTATCGGCGCAAATGCAAAAATAGTCCGAGTAATCCTTTGTGTTTTTAATTTTATTGTATGTTATAAGGAATTGATCTATATTACCGAAAAAGTCGCAAACCTTATATTTTGAAGCGTCGCCGAAGGTTTCTGTGGCAATTTTGATACCATATTCTTTTGCAAACTCAATGCTTTGACTGAACAAAGAAAAGCTTAAACTATGCATAAGCTTTGGGTCAGGGTCGGCGCCAAGATGAATCGAGGTAACATTGTGAATTACACAAATCGGGGCACCGAGTGCTGCTGTTGCCATACAATCTATACGTATGTTTTTTATAAGTGCTTCATCATCTTCAGGAATATTTTTAAGGCCTGAAATTTTACCGTGAGTTTGGCTTATTTCAATACCTATTTCTTCGGCGTATTTTCTTATATCGGTGAAATAGGCGACAATTTCCTCGTCAGATTTCCCATAAATAGAATTTTCTATTCTTAAATCAAACCTTTTTTTGTCGGAAAGAGAAAAATCCACACAATCGGCACCGATTTCCTTAGCAATTCTGAGAGCTTCTTTATCTCCGAATTTTTTTTGAAACAATCCAATACTGATTCCAACTTTTTTATTCATATAAATTCCTCATTTTTGTAATATCATTTTTTTATTATAACAGTTTGATAGATTAGTTTCAATACACAATACTAAGCAAAGTCGTTAGGCGAGCGAAAAAAGTATTGACGTATTATTTTATCTCGGTTAAGTTTGCACACAATACCAAAGGCAGTTCTTATGACAAATCAGTGCTATCGCCTTCAAGTATTTCGTGAGTTAAAAATGAAATGCAGTTTCTGTTTCCTTCCGGATCAATATCCAGGACAATTATTTCATTATTGCTTTCGTTAAGTAATTCTCCGGGGACATATAAAGTCATTTGCGGACCTGCACTATCATATCTGCCGAGATTGAAGCCGTTGATCCAAATGTATCCGTGACCAAGAGATGAAATGTCTACGTAGGTATCAATACCACGCTTTGCATTGAAAACTCCTTTAAAGAAGCAGGGTGAGTGTTCCTTGTGAGGCTTTTTATTCCACTCAAGGTGCGAAAGGTCGTTTAGTGGCAATGTTCGCGTTTCGTACCCAAACAGATTTATCTTCGAACATAAAACCATGTCTTCCAATCCTTTACGTTCATCATTAATTTTACTTCCGGCGTTTACTCTACCTATATTTTCTATAAGTATATCAATTTTTTTCTTGGGTCCGTTTTGATCAAATACCAGGGAGCTGCCGGAAACTATGACACCATCGGCGGTTTTTGTCACCCCTCTGTCCCTTAAAAACGTGGCAAAATACTCGTTTTCAATATAAATATTTGCTCTGTCGCGGTATTTGGAAAGGTTTAGCGACACTTTCTTATCGAAGGCGTTAAGCTCGGTTGTGTAAAGAATAAGCCCGTAATTCTGATCGTAGGCTTCCATAGGTTTTGGCTTTACGGAAAAACTTTTTGTTTGAGTCAGAGCATCAAGGTTTTCAAACATATCTGCTGTTTCTGAAAGCGATACTGAAATTGCTTGTGTTTCGGGAGTTTCATAAACGTGCGGTCTTTTTTCTTTTCCGAGATATTCGTCGAGAACGTCTCTGCACAAAAAATATTTTTTTGAAGGCTGCCCGTTTTCTTTGATCAGTGCATCTACGTCATATGAGGTGGTGTGCGGGATATATCGGGAAGGTGTGCCGGGTTTTGGAGAAAACGATTTTGCAATATTTGCGCCTCCCATAAAGCCGAAGTTTGTTCCTCCTGCAAACATATAAAAGCATACGTTTCCGCCAAGTTCAAGAGCCTCCTTGAAAGCGATAGAGGTTTCTTCCGGTGGACGGTGATAAAACGGCTCTCCCCAGTGCATGGAACGACCTGCCCAAAACTCGCCTATAAAGAAAGGCATGTCTTTTCCAAAATTGCGTGACGTCTTTTCAGCAGGGGCTGAGGTTTCAGGCTTAGCACGATAATTTACACCGAAAAACAAATCATCATTTGCTCTGCCAAAGTTCAGCATTGGTGAAAAGGCTACGTCTGTAGTATAAAGAGGAACGTCAACACCACGTTGCCACAGCATATCTGCAAGTGCGTTTAGGTAATGATGATCGTTGCCGTATGAACCGTATTCGTTTTCAACACAAATAGCTATTATCGGCCCTCCGTTGGTAGATAAGTAAGGTAAAAATACAGGTATTAATTTGTCGTAATAACGTTCAATTTCGGCAAGATATTTTGGGTCGGATGATCTCAAAACCGTATCTCTGTCTTTTAAGAGCCACGCGGGAAGTCCGCCCAAATCCCACTCTGAACAAATATACGGCGATGGGCGAAGAAGAACTTTCAGTCCCTTCTCTTTACAAAGCTTCAGATATCTTTCAAGGTCAAGCATCCCCGAAAAGATAAATTCGTTACGCTTCGGTTCATGGGCATTCCATGGGACGTACGTTTGGATCGTATTAAGTCCAAAATCAATTGCGAGATCCAATATATGTTCCCAATTGTTTGGATAAATTCGAAAATAGTGTATGTCACCCCCAATGATACGAAACGGCTCGTCATCTATATAAAAGTTGTTTTTGTCGAAGGTCAGAATACTCATATATTTTCCCCTTTTTTTCTTTGAATTTTATACCATTTACTATATCAAAACGAACAAAGAATATCTATACAGAAAAGAAGCATAAATATGGACAAAAGTATTTTTTTGTGATATAATAAATTAGAGGTGGTACGGTGAATTCGTTTGTTTACAAAAAAGTAAGTAGTAGTGAATTATCGGCTGATAAGTACATTCATGTGAATAATTTCGGATATTATCAGGATATTATGAATATTAATACATGTCGCAAACAGGGGCGAATAGATTATCAGCTGATATATGTAAAAAAGGGAGAGCTTATTGTCGGACAAGGTGCAAATAAATGTATTTTAACCGATGGAAGCATTTGCCTTTTTAGTCCTTACGAAGCTCAGATTTACCGAGTAAACGGAGTTAAGACAACTTATTATTGGATTCATTTCACGGGAAAAGAAATAGATAAAATGCTTTCTTTTTTTAAGAAAAGAGCATATTTTGTAGGAATGCTTCCTGAATTTGAATATTATTGTCATGGCCCGTTGAAAGAAACGAATGCAGCTGCTGAATTTGAAGAACTTTTGTGTGAGGGTCGATTGATTGCTTTGATAGCAAAAATTGCTCAGCGAATTACTACCGATGAAGCCAAAGCGAGAAATATGACAATTATTCGTCCTGCGCTTTCCGCTATGCATTTTGACAACCATATTCAACTTACAAATGAAGAGCTTTCTCAGCTTTGTAATCTTAGCAAAAGTTATTTTCTTAAAGTTTTTAAAAACGCTATGGGTGTTTCTCCGCAACAGTACTATACGACTCTTATTATAAACAAGGCTTGTTATCTTCTTGTGAACTCGTCTTACAATATCAGCGAAATATCCCAGCTTTGCGGCATAGAGGATGGGCTTTATTTTAGTCGATTATTTAAAAAACACAGTGGCATTTCGCCGACGGATTACCGGAACAGGTTTATGGGAGAATAAAGTAAAAATGAGAATGTAAGTATTAAATAATATATTGGATAAAATTTCGTAACCCTTATAAATACAGGGCTTTTGAGAATTTTTCTCCCCGATTTATGTATCTTTCCCTTAATTTTTCCCTTGTGAGAAATTTTAAGGGAAAGTTTTTTGTTATGCGGTTTCTAAAGTATCGAGTAGTTTAGCAGAGTTGCGTTTGGATTCCCTTGCAGAATGAGCATACACATTTCTGCTTTTCTTCAAGCTTTTCAATTATCTGCTTATACTGCTCGGCACTTACCGTCTTAAAGCTTTCTTCGTTGCCGCTTTGGAACAACTCACAGGAATTGCTTCGTGTACGGATATTTACATACTGCATAGGATTAAAGGTGATTAGTTGCTTGGGGAACACCGCAAACCGAAAAGAAACAATCGAGCGAAGCTTCGCAGATTCAAAAGAACTGCATGGGCTTCGCTACTGCCGTATGCGCGGTCTTGCTAAGGTTGAAGAACAGTGCCTCCTTACCGCAGCAGTGCAGAATATGAAAAAGATTGCAACAATCCTTGCAGGAAAGGATTTATTGCTATCTTTCTTGAACTTTGTATTAAAATACTCAAACCCACCGAAAATCCGGTAGGTTTGTCAGTAGTCTGACGCTGTAGCCTTTATTGGCTACAGCGTATTTTGTTTTTTGACACTTTTTTTCAAAGCTATACAAATCAGTAAGTGTTTCCAATAGGTTTTTCGGGATAAAATATAGTAGACGTTCCGTTTTCCTGATTTTGCGGCCAGGCGGTAATAAGCTGGCTGTTTATAGAATCTGTCTGGTAAATACGAATGTAATCAATCATAGTTTCATAATAAGTCTTTGAAGTGACCTTATCATAGGTAAGTCCGTATGATGGACTACCCATTCCCACACCGCTAATGAAATAGTTCATCAAAGCGTGAGCAGCCGTGGATACATTTTCGCTATACTGATAGTCACAGAATACTTTTCCGTCGAAAGCGAATTTCATACATACGTCATCCCAATAAAAAGAAATCATATGGAAATCGTCAGTAATTATATCTCCGTACTTTTCAGAATTATAGGTAAATCTTTTGCTGTTACCACTTGTTTCACTATATTTTCCAGCACCATCCATTGATTTATGGCTACTGCCGCTTGTAGAACCGTCTATATTATAATTAATCCACCACCTATGTACGTTTGCGGCAAATCTATCCGAATGTCCAAAGTTTTCAAGTATATCAATTTCGGTCATACACACTCTTTTTTGTTTTCCAAAACGCTTTTCAAAATTTTCTCTGTCCGCAGATCCTCCGTTTACCCAAAGAGAGGTTGAAACCGGAGTCTCTCCAAGGCGAACGTATATATCCATAATACCGTATCTGTAGGTCATAGTCCAGTATGAAGAAAGTCGTGAATTCACAAAATCTTTATCATTAACTCGTTGTGTACTCAGATGAATATAACCGTCAGCCTGATAAACCAATTTATCGTTTTTACCGCTTCCTTTATAAAGCGTTTCATTAAAAACGTTTTCTGTGTAGCAATAGCCACCCAAAGAGGAAGCAGATTTGGCTGTTGGTGAATCATTCTTATAATCAGACCACTTATTATAATCTATAGAAGTGCCGTCGAATTCATCATACCAATTAAGTGTATAGGTGCCCTTTTCAGTGGCGTCGTATTTGCCGTTCAAAACGTATCCGTCAGACAGGTCTATACCGTTTGGAGTTGTGTTCAGAAGTTCTACAAATGCTTTTACGCCTCGCCAGGTAGCAAGATGTGTACCGCCCTTTATTATAAGCTTATTACCTACCACCTTAATAACGTAATTATCGCCTTCTACCTTAACGTTCTCACTTTCTTTACGTGTAGTATCGCCTATAAGAACCTCATACTCGGTTTCGGCATCAACGTCGTCACCTTCTGTAACAGCGTAATTCATATTGGTAAAATAATCAACTAATTCATCGCTTGCAAGGCCAATAAGCAACGAGGTTTTTCTGGGCAATATTACGGCAAAAGTACCTAAATTCCTGCCCGCTACGTTATGAATCACCGACGTGCTTTCAGGACAATAGATAAATTCATAATTATTCTTTAACAGTGCCCAGGTTTCCGTACTTTGACAATAGGTATGTATAAACCAGTCCACCGCAACACCAATCATATCATCGGTTACCGAATTTATACAAATTTTATCGTCAATTACCTTAACAATGAAATCTTCCGAATTATTAACCCTGTTATTCAAAAGAATTTCTTTTGCCTTGGCTGATTCCTCACGGTTAGTATCGCCTATTAAAATCTCATAGTTATCATCGCCGTCTTCAAAGGCTCCGTCTTTAATCAAACTAATTTTACAGCCAAAATTATCCTTCATTGCGTTTCTTAAAAATTTAGCTGCATCTTGCTGCGCCAAGGTTGCTTCGCTTGAACGTACAATAGAATAAACAAAGTTTCCTTCTTCATTTATGCCATACTGAACCGATTTACCTGCACAAGCCGTTAAAGAAGCAACCATCAAAAAAGATAAAATCAAACAAATCAAACCTTTAATCTTCATTTCAAATGCCTCCTTTTAAGCTTTTTTCTTTTTCTTTATAATTAAAAGAATTAAAATAATTAAAACTATAACCACCAAACTACCTACAGGGATTACCACCCACAACAAGTTGAAATCCTTCTCATACATAGAATGGTCAATAATTGCGGTTACGTCTATCGTACCGTTATCACCGTTTACAAGACTACCGTCTGCGTTCCTTAAAGCAGGTACATATTCGGTATACATAACAGGTGTCGATAATGGAGTATTTTTGTCAACAAGAGTAAACTCAAAATCATCCATAAACAATTCTACGTAACCGGGCACTTGTATTGCAGCAAATGCTTCTACCGAATTAAAGGTATAGCTCACCTCGTGCCAGGTACCGTCAGTAAGGTCGCTGATTGCAATTACAGGGTAATAATCACCTGTAGTCGCCCAGGAATACACCCAGTTTCTGTTGGAAACGATTTTAATAGCTCCGTCTGTCTGGAGATATTCACCCATTTTCACCTTGAATTTAACTGTGTAGCGCTGACCTTCTGCAAGCTGATTTTTATAGGTCAATAATACCGCATTTTCAACGAATTGGCTTTTACCCTTCTTGTGAAGAGAATACCTTCCGCTTGTAACGTTTTCGTTACTGTTGCCTTCCTTTTCGCTGTCGTAAATTTCATAATCGAAATCATAAACAGTGTAGGTATAACCCATTTCCTGAGCATTTTTAACGTAACTTCCATCTTCAAAGTTTTCGGCAACTTTAACGTCTATAAATTTTGCATAAACCTTTATAGGTTCACTAACCGACGTAATTACTGCTTTCTCATGTTCCAATTTAACTAATTTTTTGCTTGAATCCTTTATGTAGTATCCAATAAAGTGTTTTCCCTTAACAGTGGGATTTTTCGGAAGCCTGTTATAGAAATTTTCTTTAAGATTTACAAAATAATGGTTTGGAAGTGACGAGCAACCGCCATTATCTATAAGTACGGTTCCTTTTTTACTTGGAATTGCGGTAATGGTTACGTCATCAATACTTAAATCACCTTCAGCAAAGCCCTTCAAGCAAAGGAACAACGTATTGTAGTTTTTGTATTCGGACTCTCTGATCACCTTACAGTCAATAAACATAGATACCGTAATCCACGTTTTTTCTTTAAGCTCCTGATCACCTGCCTTAATTCTTTCTCCGGTAGTTAAAAGTAGTTTATTAGCAGAACCGGCCCAGAAATTGTTAGCCGGAGCGCCATAAAAATTAAACACTATATCGGATGTTCCCGCTTTGTTTATGCGATACTTAAAAGTAACAACGTAGTTTTTGTTTATATCCAAAGTAAACGGTACGTTACCGTCGCCTATAGGTATATAGGAAGCGCCTGTGTTGTAGCTGCCTTCAACTCTGTTTCCGAAATGAGCAGAATATTTACCTGTTGCCGCTACTTTTTTATCTACTACACAGCTTCCGAGCGCGGTAAGCTTATAATTTTCGAAAGAAGTCGTTACGCTGTCCTTAACCTTCCAACCGGCATATACAGTAAGCGCTGTATCCTGTGCAAAAGTATCTAACGCAAATTTATTTTTACATTCTGCGTCTGTGTACCAACCGTCAAAACTGTATCCGAATTTTTGAGGTGCAGACGGTAAAGCGATTTTTTCTCCGGCTTCACCCTTAACCAGTATTAAATCCTCATCATTCTGACAGTCAAAGAAAACGTAAGGAGCAACTATCTTTTCAACGTAAACGTTATCTACATATATATCTGCTATATTTTCGGGTTTATTGGTAGCGGTTTTAAAGGTGAGGAATAGTGCATCACCAACAGTACTGCCGCTTGTAAGAACGTCTGCAATTATGTAATATTCAGCTTTAGTCCAGCCCACACCGCCTTCGGGAACGGTAATGGTATTAATTGAATAAGTTTTGTAGCAGCCTGATACCCAAATACTCTTACCATATGCGCTTATGGGTGTTATGGTTGTTTTGATATTTGTATTCTTTGAAGCTTTATAGTAGAAAGAAACTTTATATATAGCTCCGTTTTCAAGCCCTTCGGCAATTTTCAAAACGTGATCTTTTTGGTTACCTCTTGTTGCCCAAAGAACTTCAGCACCGGTACTTGATTCACTTGCGGTTTTATAGACCTTACTGCCGTCATATTGCCAACGAGCAGCAAAATCATCATCATAGCCTATGCCTGTTTCGTTTTCTATTTTTACAAGCTTACCATTATACGCTTTATCAAAAGGATATGCCTTAAAGGAAATAACCGTGTTTGACCATTTAGCATATAAGGTAAAGTTGTATTCCGGACAAACTGTTTCGGTAAAAGGTATGGTTAACTTTTCGTCTGTGTACCATCCCAAAAACTTTGCATTATCTGCATGGGTGATTTCGGGGAAGGCTAACTCTCTACCCTTTAATGCCCTTATTACACGCTTATCTTCTCCGTTATTTGTAACTAACGTCATCAGTGCTTCGGTCGGAGAAGTAAGAGATTCAATTTTAACGTCGTCTATATACATTAAAACTTCTGCATTTTTATCTAAAATAACGCCAAGGAATATTCCGTTTGCTGTATCAGAGGCAAAATTTGTTTTAAATTCGAAAGAAAATTCTTTCCATTCATCAGAAGCCGTAAGCTCAACGTGGTGTTTATCACTTCTGACAGGCTTACTGTAAATATTAGTATTAGCTGCCGAAGCTATATAAAATGAAACGTCAGTTTTTGCATTTAAAACTTTATACTTAAAGGTTACTTTATAGTCGTGCAAATTCTGAATATTATTTCCAACCCAAATAACGTTATTGGTTGCACCATAACGATCTGCCGCAGCATAAGCTTCGGGATTATTAACGTTAACGCCGTCTGCTTTTGTTACGTCTTTTTCCAGCTTAGGATCCCAATTAAGTTTTATGGCATAATTGCCTTCGCTTGCAGAAACGCCCGATTCTTTACCGAAGCAAGGTGCAAAATAAAAGGAATTGCTCTTATCTTTATAGGTAACTTTGCCTTTTCGGTCAATGCTTTTCCAGGTATCTTTGTCATATTCTTCAAAATTTTGCACAATACCGGGAATTTCCGTCAGCCAACCGCTATAAAGAATTAAATCAGAATAGCCGAACGTGGTATCTGTAAACAAATTTGTACAGCCCTCGTCAGTATACCAACCAATAAACCAAGCTTTATTATCAGGATCGAACGGTTTTTCAGGAATTTTTAGTTCTTCCCCTGACATACCAAGCACTTCGGTGGAAGTATTTGTTAAAGTGTTTAAAAAGGTTACTTTTGCCGGCTTTGCCCAATTAGAATAAACTTTATTAACACCGTTTACGAATTCATAATCGGTAACCTGCTCGGTTGATTCTTTATCTGTATACCAGCCGACAAATTTATGCATAGGATCGGTAGCTCTGTCGGATATATCGGGCAATGAAACGGTTTCGCCAACGTTACCAAGTAATATATCGGTTTTTGAAGAATAATCATCTACCAAAAGAACTGCTCCGCCATTAGGACCAAGCTTAGTTACAGAAACATCATCAATTTCTGCTCTGAAGCCAGTTCTTGCGACACCATAAAACGCAAGAGCATGGTCGTATTCACCTAAATCTGCAGGTGTAGTGAATACATAGGTTGCGGTCTGCCATTCGGTACCGCATTCTAATTGCTTTTTAGTGCTGTTATCGGTTGCAAGAGTATATATGCCACTGCCCGCTTTGGTAGAAACAACCTTAACCAACGTTTTATCCATCCTATTAAGATAGTTAGTATCACTACCGGTCTTTCGAGCACCATAACCCATAGATATATAACATTCGTGTGCTGTTTGAGCTTCGTCGGTAAACTGCGAAGAAGAAATAACACGCACCTTTAAAGACACGATATATTGAGTATTCGGTTCAAGATTATAAGCCTGATATGCATCACCGACTTTTTTGTGCAGTCTGGTTACACCGGCAGTTGAGTTGGTTTGAACCTTGGAGCGACTTGAAACAATAACCATATTGCTTTCATCATCATAAGCCGCCTCTATTTGTGCGCCCCAGCCTGTATAGCCTATACCGTTAGCCTCATACTCTGCCTTGTTATCAGCAGACGTAGACTTACCAACACTTTCGGTAAAGTCATACAAAGCAGTTTCATAGCCTTTGTCTGCAGTAGTTTTTTCGGCATTTACAAATGTTTGCATAGGAATGCAAAACATTACCGTAAAAATTGCAAATGCACTAAAAATCGCAATAACTCTTTTCATTTACATAACCTCCTAAATTAATTGCTTATTAAACGCACAACAGGAAATCATAAATTTTCTGCTACGTAACAGCTTTTTTTACAGTTTTGACTTTGTGCTGTCAAGGTGAATGGTTTTCCACTCGAAGGCTTAACCGCAACCGTAATTTTACCCATATACATTTTACGCTCAGCGCTTGATATTTTTATATGGTCGCAAATATCCGAGCCCGTGCCGACAAGCACGGCAGGAGACGAAACCGAAAAGGTAACGTATTCTTCTGCATCGGGAACAACTCTTCCCTCGCTGTCAAGACACTCACAAGTAAATAGCGCAATATCCTTACCGTTACATTCAAATTCGTTATCAAGGGTAAGGCGAAGGGTTTGCGGTTTTCCTGTTGTTTCTCTCGAATCGGAGGCAACCAAAGCTCCTTTTATATAGCCCTTAGCTTCAATTTTTCCTGCACAATACGGAACATCCCACTCACCGTGACCGTATTTTTCAATTTGTTTTTTACCCTGACTCTCGCCGTTTAAGAACAGCTCAAGCTCATCACAGTTTGTGTACACGGTAACTAATATTTCTTTACCCTCTAATCCCTCAAAATTCCAATGAGGAACAATATGAACCATTGGTTCTTCAGTCCAGTGTGAACGATTCTGATAAAAAGCGCCCTTCTTTTGAAGGAATATATCAATAGCACCTGAAACAGAACACATTCTCGGCCACACCGCTTCTCCTCTATGCTCAACCGCCGCCCATTGATAGGCACCTATTACATAGGGACGTTCCATAAGAAACTTCCAGGTTTTTTCGCGGCCTAAAAACCACGTATTGGCATCACGGTCAACGTCTTGAATTCTTCCGCTGCTGTCTGAAGGGAGATTCCAATCACGCATAGTTCCTACGGCACAGCATTCTGAAGAAATGATTGCTTTTTCGGGGCACTGCTCGTGAACGTCGTCGTATAGGTTAAGATTATAATTTATTCCGATTACGTCACAATAATCATAAATTGTAGACTTATCGGGGGTTTTATCCTGTGCCGCCATAATATATCTCGTTTTATCAAATTTACGAATATGAGCAGCAATTGCACGATGAATTTTTTTGCCGTTTTCGGCTATGTGTAACGGTTCTTCATTACTTGTAGACCAAAAAATAACACTTGGACGATTTCGGTCTCGTTTAACAAGGGATTCAAGCTGCTCAAAGCCTTCTTTAGTGCTGTTAAACCAACGAGCCTCATCCATTACCAATAAGCCCATCTCATCACAAGCATCAAGATATGCTGCCGTTTGCTGGTAGTGACTTGTACGGTAACCGTTAGCACCCATTTCTTTAATAAGGCGCATTTTATATTTAGCAATATTTTCGGGAACAGCCAAACCTGTCAAGCCGAAGTCCTGATGAGCGCACACACCCTTGATGATGGTTTTTTTGCCGTTTAAAAGCAAACCCTTTTCTGCCGAAATTTCTACTGTTCTGAAGCCTATTTTCGTGATATTTTCATCAATTTCAATGCCGTCTTTTTTCAAAATGGTTTTAACAGTATACAGATTCGGGTTTTCGCAATCCCAAAGGTTCGGGTTAGTTACTGTAGCAGAATACATTAAATTGCTCTTATCACGAGCCGCAACAGTACCCTGGCCGCTTCCCTCAGCAACGCAGTTACCGTTACCGTCTATAACCATACTTTCAGCAGTAACAGGACAATCCTCATAGTCGGCATTAACGATAGTTGTTTCAAAATTAACTTCCCACGTGGTATCGTCAATTTTCTTTGCAGGTGCGTAAACGCCCCATAAATCTATGGCAACAGGTTCCGTAACAGAAAGATAAACGTCACGGTAAATGCCTCCGCCCTGATACCACCAGCCTTCAAATTCTTTTGTATTAACGTAAACTGCCAATACGTTTTCTTTATCGAGATAAGCATACTCGGTTATATCAATTTCAAAAGAATTATATCTTGAATAATTGCGATACAAAATGCATCCGTTAAGGTATATTGTTGACTCCCCTGCTATACCGTCAAAACGCAGAAGTATTCGTTTACCCTCGGCGTCTTCTATAGTAAAGTGTTTTCTGTACCAAGCGTTATGATAGCTTAAATAACCCAAAGCGTTATTTTCTTCAGCATTTAAATCCTGATTAATAATAAAATCATGGGGAACCGATACAAAACGCCAACTATCGGCATTCATTGAAACACCGTTTGCATAAAAAGGATTGGGTTTATCGAAATAACTATAAGCCGCAGGGCCTATAAGTTTTCGTTCGGTTTTACTTTGGGAATAAACCAACCCCTTTCTGGGAGGAGTAATGCACTCTATATCCCCTTTATGAAAAAGCCATCTGTCGTTCAAAAGAATTTCTCTACGCATAATATTTTTCCTTTGTTATATGAAAGCATTATAACCTAAGCGTCAATACAAGTAATTAATACTTTATTTGATAATTAATACCTGTTATTCCGGGTACTGCGCCTTGTTTTATTTTAACTTCATTATCGACGTGCGCCAACAGCCATTTATTCTTTGCAGTTACTTTTTTATCTTTTAATTCTGTTTCTAATGCGGTATTGGTGTCTTTAGGTAATGCTACCACGCATCTGAAGCCGTTGTCATTAACCTGACAGGGGCAATAATGAAGCGAGGTTGAGTAAACCTCAACAGTCGTTCCCTTAGGAACAAAAAATGCTTTAAAAAGCGAAGAATCTATTTTATCGCCAACAATATCCCACCTGTGCCCTAAAATCAGCACTAAATCGGTTATGGCAACGTTTACTTCGTTTGCGGTATGCCATTCAGTAGCGTTTAAGAAACTGCTGTGTCCGTAACAGTAACCGATTTGAGTAGGCAAAGTTCCGAATATTTCGTTTACTATTTCGTCAGCTATGGACAGCTCTTCAAATTTTTCTACCGAAGGTATATAGCATACGCCCTCAGGCATATCAAAGTTTTCTCCGACTTTGATTATTTCATCTGCATCTAAATTTTCTATAACTCTGCCGAAGGTATTAAACTCTTTATCAAATACCGACAGCAGTTCTATTTTCTTATTCAGTTCCTGTAATTTTTTAAGCATATATTTCATTCCTTTAACATAACTAACTAATTTAATTGTACAATAAGTTAAGTTCCTTGTCAATATGCTATTTTATCAATAGGTATTTTATAATCACCGATATTATCATCATAAGAATAAATAGAAAAAAAGCGGAATTAATCCAACTGCTAAAACGTTGGACACACAAGCCATACCTGCACCCAACGTACTTTCCTTCCCGACCGAAGCAGGGAAAATAACGGTGTTGAGCCCTGTAGGCATTGTATGGACGGATACTATAGTCATATAAGTCTCTGCAGGCAAACGAATTGCCTTTGCCGCCGCAATTAAAATAAGCGGCAAAGCAACCATACGAATCAGAACAACCTTATATATAAGCAGATTACTTAAAATTTTTCTAATGTTGAACTGAGCAATTACACAGCCCGTAAGTATCATAGCTATGGGAGAAAGACAATTACTGCAGCCTTAATTTGGTCGTCGGGAACACCCGAACCACCGTGCAATACAAGATGAGCCTTTGTTGCGGCGTGAATTTCTGCAATTCTATCAATAGCCAAAACAGGAGCCTTAGCATATTTACCGTGTGCTGTTCCTTCCATAATAGCAAGAGCATCTACACCTGTTTCATTAACATAACGAACTGCATCGGCAACCTCGGTATATGAATCCCAGGTTTCGTCCTTTGTAGAACCAATATGTCCTAACTCGCCTTCAACAATTACTCATTAAACGCACAACAGAAAATTATAAATTTTCTACCACGTAACAGCATTTTTTTACAATTTGTGCTTTGTGCTGTCAAGGTGAATGGTTTGCCTCTCGAAGGCTTAACCGCTGCTGTTTGTTCCCTTAATATAAATATAATCAATAAATCGTCAGTTTAAATTAAATTGCTTTATTATTTTTTAAAAATTGTCCGCTTCAACAGTTGGCAAAACTTGCATCTGCTTAAAGAGAACCTTCTCAGGGGAAGTAACAATCATTTCTGCCATATCTGCCAAGGTATCAGCAGGCAACATATCATCTGTTCCAAAGGAATGTGTCCATCTTTGCCACCAACTGGTATCGGTAGAACCGGGGCACAATACCGTTACACGAATTCCATATTTCAATAAGTATTTCTGCATACACTCGGTAAAACCGTTGACTGCAAACTTTGTAGCAGTATAAATACCATTGTTGTTAACGGGATCGGGAATTCCGCGAATGGCCGACATGGACGAAATGTTCAAAATGTTTCCGCCTGTTTCTTTCATAAATTTAACTGCATGACGAACAGAATAAATTGTTCCTTTGAGATTAACATCTATTGTGCGGTCAATATCTTCTACAGTTATTTCTTCAAAGGGTGTCATTACGCCGGTACCGGCAGAATTTACAAGCACATCAAACCTACCGAAAATGTCGTATACCTTCTGGAAGGACTCGCCAATAGCATCATAATCGGTAACGTCCATTTGAATTCCAACAAACTTTACTCCCAATGCTTCAATACTGGGTTTCATATTTTCAATCTCTTCAAGATTACGTGCGAGAACCGCTACGTTCATTCCAAGCTCGGCCATACGAACTGCGATAGAATGACCTATTCCTCTGGTTCCGCCAACAATAACTGCAGTTTTATTTTTTAAATCAATTTTTTTCATTTTACCACACCTCATTTAACCGCTTTAAACTAAATATTCTTCAAATGTAAAACCAAACTCCGCTGCCTCTTGATTTAATTCTTTAATTTGGAAAGCTTGAATCGGAACGCCGCCCTTTGCGCGGTTTTCTTTTTCAATATCAAACTCAATTTCACCAGGCATATATACCTTCGGTGTATCAGCCGCAAGTCTAACATCTTTAATCTCATCAATTAAAGCATCTACATTCTTTGTAAATTCATCAAAATCACAAAAAGCTTCTGTATTAATTGCTATAAAATTGCTTCCGACAAAGGGGTGATCGTTTGGAGTATCAACAACGTGGCCAAAGCCGCTTCCCATAAGCACACCGGCAAGCATATCAATTACAACTGCCATGCCATAGCCCTTATAGCTTAACGGTAAAAGTATTCCTTCAAATGCTTTTTTGGCATCTGTTGTTAAATTTCCGTTTATGTCCAATGCCCAATCTTCAGGCACCGGTTCGCCTTTTTTCATATTCACCAACAGTTTACCACGCGCAACACGGCTGGTTGCCATATCTAAAAGAATGGGCAAATGTTTTTTTGCAGGAATTGCTACTGCTACGGGATTGGTGCCCAAGCGTTTTTCAACGCCACCATACGGCGCAACAAAAACACCCGAATTTGTGGTAGAAACACCTATCATGCCCTCTCTTTCGGCCATCATTGCATAATAACCGGCAGTACCGTAATGGCAACCGTTTCGTACACCCGTGAACCCTATACCAAATTTTTTAGCCTTTTCTATAGCAAGTTTCATTGCAAAGCTTGAAGCAACCTGACCAACGCCGTGCCCTGCATCAATAACAGCAGTAGCGCCCAAATCTCTAATAACCTTGGGTTTTGCGGCAGGGTCGCAAAGACCTAATTTGATTTTTTCCAAATATAGGGGGATTCGGGTAAGACCATGTGTTGTTACGCCTCTAAGATCTGCGTCTATAAGATTTTCTGCAACACAAGTAGCATCCTCCGCGTCGATTGCGTATTTGCCGAATAAATCTACTACAAAATTTATTATTTTTTGAGGTTCAACATAAATTGTACTCATATTGATCACCTATTTTTGTAATAGCCAAATTCCTTAAGTACATTAGCCAAATCTTCTCTTACACTGTCTGTCAAGGGAAGAATAGGTTTGCGTGGAACACCAATATCGATACCACGCATTGTCAAGCCTTCTTTAATAACTGCTAACCAGGGAGAAGGCAAACCTTCCTTTGTATTATCGTTAAAGAAACGAAGATATTTTCTGATTGTTTTGATTGAGAATTCTTTTGCTTCATCAATTTTTCCTGCTTTTGCAAGATTGTATAAATGTACTGTTTCTGCAGGGAACAGGGTTCCTACACCTGTAATCCAGCCATCCGCATAATAGGTAAGAGCTTCTGCAGGACAGTTATCATAACCGTAAAAGATAGCAAAATCAGAATCGGTTAAGGCACGCATTGTCTGATGTCTGTAAATATCGTGATCGCTATCCTTTATAGCATCAATAATGCCGTCATTATAAAGCTTTGCAACTAATTCAGCAGAAGTCCAGCAACCTGTCAAATAAGGATTATTGTATAAAATTAAAGGAATATTAATTGCCTCTCTAACTGCTTTATAGTGTTCATAAAGTTCAGGCTCGTTGGGATGAATATACCAAGGCGTAACAACCATAACACCGTCTGCACCGGCCTTTTCAGCAGCAACCGAAAGCATAATGGCATCTGAAGTTCTATATGCCCCTGTACAGGCATATACCTTTACACGCTTGTTTACATACTCTATTGTAAAGCGGTTAATTGCAAGTTGCTCCTCAAGGGTCATAGAAACAAGCTCGCCTGTGCTACCGCAAGGTATAACACCGCTTGCTCCGTTTTCAATAAGAAAATCGATAAGTTGTTTCAAGCCCTCATAATTTACCTCTTCGGTATCTTTCTTAAAGGGGGTAACTAATGGGAAAACAACACCCGTTAAATTTTTGCTATTCATAAACAAACTCCTTTATATAAATTCTTGATACATTAATAATAGATTTTATAATTAACTCCGGTTATTCCGGGCACAGCTACCTGCTTTATCTTTGCCTCATTATCCACATGAGCAATAAGCCATTTATTTCTGGCAGTTGCTTTTTTGTCCTTTAACTGAATTTCTAAAGCAGTATTTGTGTCTTCGGGCAATGCCACAACGCATTTAAAACCGTTTTCACTTACCTCGCAAGGGCAGTAATTAATGAAGAGACGTGGAATAAACTTCTATAGCAGTGCCCTCGGGAACATAAAAAGCCTTAAACTGTGATGAATCAATTTTGCCGTCTTTAATATCCCATATATGCCCTAAAATAAGCACCAAATCTGTGACCGCAATATTAACCTCACTTGAAGTATGCCATTCGGTAGCGTTTAAATAGTTACTATGACCGTAACAGTAGCCAATTTGAGTTGGCAAAGTTCCAAATATCTCATTAGTTATTTCCTCAGCAATAGCAAGCTTTTCAAACTTCTCTTCTGACGGTGTATAGCATACACCGTCAGGCATTTCGAAGGTTTTTCCTACACTGATTATTTCGTCTACATCCGGATTTTTTATACTAAAGATTACTTTTTGTCTGCGCCGAGAAGTTTAATTTTTTCTATTGCAAAGTCCTTAACATATTCTGATGCTTGTGACATAACAACATCAAGAGGAGCACTATAAGGATCAAGCTCTTTGTATCCTTCAATAAATGAGCAGCAAACATCTGTACCGAAATTAATTTTTCTGATACCTGCTTTTACTGCAGCCTTAATTTGGTCGTCAGGAACGCCCGAACCACCGTGCAATACAAGATGAGCCTTTGTAGCGGCGTGAATTTCTGCAATTCTATCAATAGCCAAAACAGGAGCCTTAGCATATTTACCGTGTGCTGTTCCTACCATAATAGCAAGAGCATCAACACCTGTTTCATTAACATAACGAACTGCATCGGCAACCTCGGTATATGAATCCCAGGTTTCGTCCTTTGTAGAACCAATATGTCCTAACTCGCCTTCAACAATTACACCGGCTTCTTTTGCAATATCGACAACTTTTTTAGTGGTTTCAATATTTCCGTCAATAGGCTGTGTTGATGCGTCTATCATAACACCTGTGGTGCCGTAACGCATAGCACGAATACACTCAGGAAGACCTGCACCGTGGTCTAAGTGAAAAGCTACCGGAGTCTTAAGATTGTTCATTACGTCCAGAATTACAGGAGCCATAAACTTACCTGTACCGGTATTAAAGAGACGGCTGTACATCTGAATAATAACAGGTGCACCTGTTTCTTCAACCGCCTTAACTACTCCCATTAATGTTTCTAAATTATATACATTAAACGCAGGAATAGCATATCCGCCTTCTTCGGCTAAATCAAGGATTTGTTTCAAATCGTATTTCATAACTTATCTCCTATTTTACTTCATCAATATTTAATGCAGGTATATATTTACATGCTTCTCTGATTTCTTCAACAAACCCGCCTTCAACTTCAGAAACGTGGTGAATATAGGGACCCTCAATAAGCTTTCTTTCCCAAAGCGGAAGATTATCAAATTTAGCCCACATATAAGTTCCGAAAGTGTAAGGACCCGTAGTGCTGTCACATTCACCGGTGATAATTGAATACTTTCCATGGTCCTGGTCAATACGGGCAACTGTATAATGGCCTTCTTTTACCTGGAACCACTCACGCATATTTTTGCAGTAGCAAGGCTCATCTTTTCTACGCAAAGAGTAAGCAAACGGACCGCAGTGCCAAAGAAGTTCTGCATTTCTGTCTTCGGGATGACGGGTAGTAAATTCTCCCAAAAACGGCTTTTTCTCGCCAAAGGTTAAGCTCTTTAAAAGAACCTGTGTCATAGCTGCATGCATATCGCTTTCACAACTGATAACATAATCCATATCTGCAAGAATACCGTAAGAGGTACAAGGCATAGCGCCAACCAAAAGCTGCATAGCTGTCCAACATTCAGCAGAAATAGCATCTAAATTATATTCCTCAAAAAGCTCTTTATACATAACTACAAAAGCCCACATTTTTTCAAGGTTAGGCTCAGTATCGGCATCAATTTCATACATTTCTTTAATTTTCTCAGCACCTGCTTTGAGTTCGTCAGCGCGAGTTTCAAGAATTGTATTGAATTTGTCCTCAATAACGGCAAGGTTTATGGGAATAACGTGAATGTCAAATTCCTCCATTAACTGACCTTCATTGAAAATTACAGAGCAGAAAGGCTTCGGACGAAGTCCTACCTGACCGATTCTCATACCGCAGAAATTCTTAACTACACAAGTTACTCTTGCGAAAGATTCAAGACCTTTTGCAAATATATCTGAATCAACAGGACAGTTTTCAATGTATGTAAACTTAACATTCATACGGGTAAGCTGACGGCTCATGGCAAAAAGACCGCACTGAGTATCGGTGTGTCTGCCGCCATCCTCATAAAAGGTATCATCCTGGGGGCCCCACAAAAGAACGGGTTTGCTCATTTTCTTGGCAAGCTCACCTGCCGCTTCTTCATTACCGAAGTTAGCAGGAATAAGAACGATTGAATCAACCTTTTGTTTATTGAAATGCTCTACTACCTTATCAACGTCATTCTGTGACCAAAGAGTTTCAACATCAATAACACCCTTAAGGTCAACAAATTCAATGTTTTCGGTTGAATAATGCTCTTTTATATAGGCAACTGTTTTTCTGCCGCGTTCTTCTGCATACTCCCAGTTAAAAAGTCCCGGACGGGGAGTACAGTCTCTTCTTAAGGGAACAAGTCCGATTCTAACTTTAAAATCTAACATAAGATTATCCTTTCAGACCGTGCTTATATTTTGCAACACGGTCATTTATTTTATCATAATCGATAACGCCGGTTTCTAAATACTTAGTCAAGGTTTCAAGGTCAGGTATACCTGCACGACCACCAAGCTGTGTACATTTAATTGACGAAACTCCGGTTGCAAATTTCGCAGCCTCAACAACGTCCATTCCTTTTAAATAAGCCACATCAAAGGCACCGTGGAAAACATCACCCGCACCGGTAGTGTCAACAACCGGAACGTCCATAGCAGGCACGCTGAAGGTCTTATCCTCGTAAACACCTTTGCTTCCGTCAGCACCAAAGGTAAAGATTACGATTTGGGGGCCCTTAGTCTGCAAGTAACGCATAACCTCAAACTTTTCGTCATCGGTCATCTCCTTTGAAGGCTTCTTGCCAAGCTCAGTGCACAAACCGTCAAAGAAATATTCAGAACCGATAAGGATATCATAAATATCATAATGGTCATAAATATATGGCTGATAGTATGCGGCATCAACACTGACAAGACCGCCAACCTCATGAATCATATCGGCAGCTTTACGTATTGCATCGTTAACTACACCTACGTGCAGCATTCTTGCTGACTGAATAAATTCCTTATCTAAATCAGCAATCTGCACTTCTCTGCACTCACCCGGACGGCTAATCAAGGTTTTACTTTTTGTGCTACGCTCGGTAATACACATACAGAAGTTACTGCGTTTACCCTCGTCAACGATTAAGTGAGAGGTATCAACATTATTGAACTGGAAATCGGTCTTGATAAGATTACCAAAAACATCATCACCTATAACCCCTAAAAAGGATGTTTTTGCTCCAAGGTTACCCGCGGCACAAAGTGCAGTAGCAACCCAACCACCGCCTTGGAAAGAGCAATCATACATTCTGCTGCTGACAACGTCACGCGGTAAAGCTTCAAGTTCAACCACTAAGTCCTGACCGGGATTGGCAATACCGATTAAATCAATTGTCTTTTCATTCATTTCAATCACCCATTACGGAACTAATGACAAGAACTTCATATCATAGTATTCTTCTAATGAATACTTGGATTTATCACAACCAATACCAGATTGCTTAGCTCCGGCGTGGGGTGCAAATTCTGTACCTATACCACCGTTGATAAAAAATTCACCTGCGCGAACTCCCTCAAAATACTTGCTCATTTCTTTTGAGTTGTGACCAAAGAAATATGCAGACAGTCCAAAAATAGTATTATTGGATTTTTCGATAGCTTCGTCCAAGGTAGAGAAAGGCTGAACAGGAATAATGGGTCCAAAAATTTCTTCGGTGGAAACACGCATTGTATCATTAACATCTTTAAGCAAAGCGGGAGTAATAAAGCTACCGATTTTAAATTCTTCGGGAACAGTACCGCCCATAACAAGGGTAGCGCCGCCATTTACAGCATCTTCAATAAGGTCTAACATTCTGTCTCTTGCTTCCTTATTGATAACGGGTCCCATTACGTAGCCCTCATCCTTATATTTACCAAGCTTAACCTTTGAAAGCTCTGCGGCTATCTTTTCGCACATAACGTCATAAATACTCTCATGAATATAAATTCTGTTATAGTTAACACAGGTTTGTCCTGCAAAACCAACCTTTTTAGCAACAATATTTGCTGCTGTTTCGTCTAAATCGGCATCAGGCATAACAACAACAGGTGCGTTACCGCCAAGCTCAAGAGAATACTTCTTAAGGGAGGTTGTGCTCTGCTGCAATAATTTAAGACCTGTTTCATAGGAACCGATAAGAGAAATAAGTCTGGGAATCTGGCTTTCGTTAAGAGTTTTGGCCACCTCGCCGGAAGGTCCTGCGAGAATATTTAAAACACCTGCAGGGAAACCTATCTTTTCCGCAATAACACCTAAATAAAGTGTTGCAAGAGGTGTCTCAGATGACGGCTTTATAATACAGGTACAACCCGATGCAATAGCCGGTCCAAGCTTTATACTTGCATTACCCAAAGGATAATTCCATGCAAGATGACCAACGGTTACACCTACCGGTTGCTTTGTGATAATCTGATAGTTAATCTGGTCGCCCACCTTAACGGGTTGCTGAACGTCACCTTCGCTTCTTTTGGCCTCTTCAGCATAGTATAAAAGGCTTGTAAGCAACCAGCCCACGTCACCGCAGGCAGCAGCATAAGGTCTGCCTGATTCGGCAGAAACAAGGTCGATTAAGGTTTCTTTTTCTTCAATACAAGCATCTCTGAACTTATAAAGCCATTCAGCTCTTTCATTTGCGGTTGTTTTTGACCAGGTTTTAAAGGCCTCTGCAGCGGCATTAAGCGCTTCGTTAGTCTGTTCAACGTTGGCACAACCAACTGTACCTACTATTTCATCGGTAGCAGGATTATATACATCCATTTTGCGGCCTTTACCATCAACCAATTTACCGTTTATATATTGTTTGTACATAAAATTACACCTCTTAAAGTTTTCCTTCTGCTCTTAACTGATTTCTAAAGCCTTTAAGACCTTTAGCACCAATAAATTTAGCAGACGAACCGAGTTCTTTTTCAATTTCCAGGAATCTGTTACCTCTCGGGCCAATAGCGCTTTCACGAATAGAACCTGCATTTATACCAACCGCATAGTCGGCTATAGATTCACCTTCGCCACGGCTGTCGGAAGGCATTACTGCATAACCGAATTTATATGCATACTGAATCATTTCAAGGGCTTCAGAAATAGAGCCAACCTGATTAACCTTAAGCAAAACAGTATTGGCAGCGCCCTTAGAAATACCGTGAGCAACACGCTCGGGGTTAGTGGTAAACAAATCATCGCCAACAATCTGAATACCGCATTCTTTTGTAAGAGCGGCAGTAGTATCGTAATCGTCCTCATTAAAGGGGTCTTCGATAATAACAAAAGGATAGTCCTTAATTATCTGCATATAGAAGTCATAAAGCTGTTCTTTTGTTTTGGGTGTAGCATCAAACAAGCCGTAATACTTATCATCTTGCTTATTGTGATACGTATCGGTTGCAACGTCCATCTGGAAGCCCATTTTCCCTTCGTATCCGGCTTCTATAATTGTTTTAAGCATATCCTCCCAGATTTCTCTGTCAGAATTATAAATTCCTGCAGGTACAGAGATAAAATCACGGATATTGGGAAGTCCGCCAAATTTCTTTTTCATCTTTTCAGCCCAACGGGTATGTACTTCCCAACAAGCATAAGAAGCATCAGAAAAAGTATCAAATCCAAATGCCATAACAGACATTGTAGGCTTTCCGCCGGGGGTGGTAATTCCTCCGCCATAGCGCTCGTCACCTGCAACCATTGCAACGCCGGGAACAGGCAGATACATAGCATTAGCACCGCCTATATGACGATATAGCGGAATACCAAGCGCATTAGCACCTGCTTTAAGAACTGCAGCAGAAGTTGCCGCAACTGCATTACCGCCAAGCTTTAATTTTGCATCAGGCATAATACCAAGTATTGCTCTATCAACCTCAGCCTGCTTTGCAGAATCCATACCGATGATTACAGGTGCAATAATTTCTTCAACTCTTTTTGCAGCGCCGGTTACACCCTTGCCACCGAATTTTGTTCCGCCGTCAAATGTAAAATCTACTTCGTGTGTTCCTATAGAAACGCCCGATGTGCACATTGCTCTGCCCTGAGCACCGTTTTCGGTAGTAATAACTACTTCAACACCCGGCTTACCTCTATTTGTATATACTTGTTGTGCTTTAACAGATTTAATAATAGTTCCGTACATATTTATTCTCCTATATAAATAATTCTTAAATCAAGTGCCGATACACCTTTTACCGCCTCAACACCACTGTCAAGCTTCCACAACGGCTCACTTGTGCCGTGTGTTTTAAGCGCATCGAAAATATTTATATCCATTTTCTTTGCTTCTTCTACAGTGTATCCGTCAACCAATGCTCCCGATAGGCATTCGGGTGCGCTAGGATAGTTGAATCCGCCGGGGCCGTCAGTACCGTCGGTATCAACCGCGCCTACAACAATGTTTTTACTTCCTGCAATTCTAAGAGCGGCCGCCAAGCAATATTCCTGATTTCTGCCGCCGACACCTGTTTCCTTGCCAACGGTTACTACATTTTCACCTGATGACATAAGCACAATGGGGGCTTTAAAGGGTTCGCCAAGCCTTTCACAGCACAAAGCCATATTGCCGTCAACAAACCCCGCCTGACTGGCCTCTGCCTCCATATATTCAGAAAGCATTACACATTTAAGCCCCATTTCATCTGCTTTTTTTCTAACCGCAGGATAAACAGTAGAATCCTTAAATATAAGTCCGAAGAAACGGCAACCGTAGGTTTCATATTCTTCTACCGACATATTCTCGGTTTCTTCGGTACCTGCAAGTAAGTGTTTTTTAATAGATTCGGGTGTTTGGTCAAAAGCATCCCATTTCCCAAGAATATCAATACAATCTTTGTAAGTTGATGCTGTTGCAACTGTTGGGAAGAAAGTATTGGTTTTAAGCATATCAAAGTAAGATACCCTCAACACCGGAGTTGCTATTTTAGATGGGTCAGCGGTTACAACATTAACCACAGTAGCCTTACTTAAAAGTCTTGTAATTCTGCCGCCCTTGAACCTATCAATATGGGTTCTGATTTGGTTCAAGTCGCTTGTAGGTACTCCCTTTTCAATCTGCATCATATAAGTAAAATCGGAAATCTCCTTCATACTTATACCCTCGGCAGGATATGTAAAGAGCGAACCGCATCCACTTCCAAAAATGGTAAATACCAAATCTCTTTCGGTAACAGATTTTGCAATTTCTTCAATTTTTTTGCAACCTTCGATACAGTATTCATCAGGAACCGGATGACCGGCCAAGGTTACACCAATTTTTTGGCAAATTATATCTTCGCCGTGCTTTCCAATTACGTGACCTCCGGTAAGTATGTCACCCAAAACTTCCTCAAAAGCTATTGCCGCACGCTGTATACCCTTTGCCGCGCCTATCACAAATACCCTGTCAAACTTTTTCAAGTCGAATTCCAAACCGCCGGAATGTGGGTCTTCCTTCATCTCAAAGCCAACATTGTTAATAACTATTTTCCCATTTTCAACCCTTATAAACTCTTTTACTCTATAGTAAGGGTCAAGGGAATCAAGTCCTGCATCAAGCAGCTCTGCAACAATTTTTCTGCCCTCAATATTTCCGTGGGATGTAAGGGAGGTTTTATTTTTAATTCTCATAAAATCCCTCTAAAATAAAATATTATCGGGGTCGGGAGTTTCACCGCAACTTCCCCTTAAGTTTGAAATAATATCCATATCGGCTTTTTCAATTTCAAAATCGAAAATTAAAGTATTATCCTTAATTCTCATAGGATTAGCAGATTTGGGAAGAGAAACAAAGCCCATCTGCAAACACCAACGAAGGCAAAGCTGACCAATAGTTTTATTGTATTTTTTGGCCAGTTCCTTCATTTCGGGGGCAGAGAAAATTGTTCCTTGACCAAAAGGACTGTATGCTTCTACAAGAATACCGTTTTTATTGCAGTAATCTACAATTTCGGGCTGTGTTATACCGGGACAAAGCTTTAACTGATTAACCATAGGCTTAATCTTTGCGGTTTCCATCAAAGCTTCAATGTGATGCGGCATAAAGTTACTTATACCAATAGCGCGAATTTTTCCTGCCTCATAAAGCTCCTCAAAAGCCTTCCAAGTGTCCTGCATAGCCTTTTTCCAAGTACTACGGAATTGAACAGGATTCGGCCAATGAATAAGATACAAGTCAAGATACTCAAGACCTAATTTTTCCATAGTTAAGTTAAATGCATCAAGTGTTGATTTATAACCGTGATCCGCATTGCGAAGCTTACTGGTTACAAAAATTTCTTCACGCTTTAAACCGCTATCTTTAATACCTGCACCAACGCCGCGTTCATTACCGTAAGCGGCAGCGGTATCTATAAGGCGATAGCCGTGTGACAAAGCAGACAATACAGAAATTCTTGCTTCCTCATCTTTACACTGCCATGTGCCAAGACCCATACAGGGTATTTCTACATCGTTATAAATTTTAAAGGTATCGGTTATTTTATTCATAGTTTTATCTCCAAAAATTATCTATTCTGAGCTCTTAAATCCAAAACATCCTTAATAGTCTTTCTGGTATTAAGAACGATTTGTTCATAATTCTTGTCGTTGATTGCATTGTTTTCAGCGAACATCCAATCACCGCCGGAAGCTAATACATAGTCAATACCTGCAAAAGGTAGGAAATTTTTTCCGTTAAGGCCGCCGGTTACAACCCATTCAACCTTGCCAAAAGGACCACCGTGATACTGAGCCAATGTTTCTGCTCCTCCCATTTGATAAACGGGGAAGAATTTTAAGATATTGATTCCATAATTAAGTGCCATTGAAATATCACTTGCAGTAACGCAACCGGGCAAAATAGGAATATTTTTATTCAAAGCAAATTCAACTACCTCGGGTACGAAACCGGGAGCAACAAAGAATTTAGCACCGGCATCAATAGCTTCCTCAGCATCTCTGATTGAAATTACAGAACCTGCACCAACTGTAACCTCAGGAGCATCCTTTGCAATTTTCTTAATTCTGTCAAGTGAATATTCATCTCTGTGAAGCAATACTTCACATACGGGCAAACCGCCTTCAGCGATAGCGTGAGCAGCATCAGCAGCAAAATCTACCTCGGGTGCTACCATAATAGGACAAATACCTGTTGTTTTTAAAATACCGTACATTGTTTTTTCCATTTTAATTTTCTCCTTTATGTTTATAAAATTCTATTAATATAAGTTAATCTCCAAATTTGAAGCCTCTGCCAACTGTGAAAGACTGGCTACCATAGCATCGGTAAGCTCAATTTCTCCGCTCTCAAGCACCTTTTCTCTTCTATCCCATTCCATTTCACCGGGTAGGAAAATTTTCTCTGCTCCCTTTGCTTTAGGACCGTTTTTAAGTTCCTCAGCCATCTGAGAGATTCTTGCATAAAAAGAATCCATAGGCAACATCTTAGAAACATCAATTGCAATAAACGCATGTCCTGCATTATTGGTTGAGGACATATCCAAATTCCAGCTGGATACCTCGCTGAGTATTCCGGCGCCGGTCATAACCGATGCTAACAGCTCAACCAAAACTGCAAAGCCATAGCCCTTATGAGCCGCCATGGGCTGAAGACTTGCGTTTTTGGGGAACTTAAATGCGTCAGTAGTGGGCTGTCCTTCCTCGTCAACAAGCCAGGTATCGGGAATTTCCTGATTTTTTTCCTGAGCCATAATTACCTTTAAAGCTGCCACGTTACTTAAAGCAATATCAAGAAATACGCTCTTTCCGTCGCCCAAAGGAGCCGCAAAAGAGAAAGGATTAGTACCTATAGCCTTTTTGCTGCCGTTGGGAACTGCAATTACGGGGTCGGCGTTACTCATAGAAAGACCAATAAGCCCTTCTTTTGCCGCAAGGTTTGCGTAATAACCGGCGGCACCAAAATGGCAGCTATTCTTTACGCCAACATAGGCAATACCGCATTGCTTTGCTTTTTCTATTGCCAATTTCATAGCCTTATAGCCGGATACCATACCAACTGCCTTATTGCCGTTAATTATTGCAAAAGCAGGTCCTTCACACTCTACAGAGGGTTCGGCTTTTGCATCAAGACCGCCTGCATACATTTTCTGTATGTACTGGCCAAGATTTTTTGTTCCGTGTGTCATTACACCAAAGGTATCGGTGGTAATAAGCACGTCGGCTGTCATTTCAGCATTTTCCTTTGTTAGCCCTGCATGCATAAGGGCTTTTACGGAAAATTCTTTTAAGTCATTCAACTTAATTTTCTTCATAATAATCCCCCTTAAGTATCAACGATACTTTGTT
>JAZRKJ010000079.1:0-3878 GCA_045646245.1 Acutalibacteraceae bacterium | reverse complement strand
ACCCTCTTCAAGTGTGCCTGTGGTGAACTGTGCGAAGCCGGTTTTCCAGCCTGTAGTATAGCCACACTCGTTAATAGCGCCGAGCGCATTTCCCTTGGTAAAGGTTTCCCCCGAAGAAGCGTAGAAATTAAATTTGATTTTTGCGCCGGAGGTATAAGAGGTAAATTTGTACCAGAAGGAAATAGCATAGGTGGTATTACTTTCAAGCTCTATAAAGCCGTTATTATTAGCAAAAGGAATATATGCTTCAAAGGTTGTTTCCTCATTTATACGGTCAATGGCAAGGCTGTAGCTTCCGTTCTTCTTTTGAGAATTTGTAACGTAAGCATATTTGCTGTTAGCATCACTAAAGGGAAGATTATTGTAATCGCCCAAATCGTCAAAGGATACGTTGGTTACAGGATTGCTTGCCCAACGGGCATAAAGGGTAATATCGCCGTCATACACCTTAGAGGTATAGGGGGTGGTAAGATTTGCGTCCTCGTACCAGCCGTAGAACACGTCAGTGCCGTGCGCGGGAGTTTCGGGGAAGGCAATTTTAGTTCCATTAACACCTATTGCTATAGCGTCTTCACCGTAGCCGTCCTTTTGGTCAAAGGTAACTACCGACATATTGTCCTTAATTTCATATATTATAAGGTTATCAACCAACAAGCTAAAGGAAGCGTCACCGTTTGTTACAAGGTTAAAATCATTAGAAGCGGCAGTTACAATAAAGGTTTTTGTTACAAAGCCTTTACCTGCATCTGCGGCAGAAACGGTAAAGCTTTCTCCGCCCAAGGTAACGGTAGTATCCGCAGAAGCGGCAGCTACGCTATATCTTACTTCAACGCCATAGCGTGTACCCGAAGTAACGTTTGCAAGCTTTTCGGTTACTGCGCCCGTTACGGTTAAATACTTATTGGTTTTATCGGTGCTGTCGGTTGTAAGGGTAACGCCCGCACTTGTGGGAACAAAATCTTCAAAGCCTTCGCCCTTAACCCAAGAGGTATAAATAGTGTTGGGGGTTTCGGAATAGGTAAGTCCGCCTTCATAGTAAGAGGTAAGAGCGTCATCAGCAAACCAGCCCATAAATTTATCGTTCTTATTGGAAGGCTCGGGAAGCTTAACCTCTTCACCGTTTTTGCCGATAAGAGCAACACCTTCATTTGTCAAGGTATTCATTAAGATAACGTAGCCCTGATCATCGGATAACTTAGTGAGCTCTACGGTATCAAAGAATACGTTACAGGCGCCCGATTCACTGCTAACCAGCATAGCAAGGCGGTTAGCGTCGGCATTTTTGAAGTTTGTTTCAATAATAGCCGCGCCCATTTTATAACCCTTGCCGATATCCGAAGCGGGAATAGTATAAACGTCTTCATAAAGAGTAACGTCGGCAGTGTTATTAATGTTATGGTTCATTGAAGCAAACTGAACCTGAATATCGCTTGCAGCGCTCTTTAAATCGTAATAGAAGGTTACAAGATAACGTGTTTTATTATTTACGGAGTTTAAAGCAATAACGTTTTGTCTGCCGCCTGCGGTGTCGTTAAGCTTTGCGCTATAGTCACCATCTTTAGCGTTTTCCTTAACTATGGAAACGGTATCGCTTATATAATTATTTCTGTCGGGGCTGTTAAGGTCGTAATAGTAACCCTCGAAGCCCATATCACGTGACCAAATTGCATATAGAGTGTTACGGAAAATATTGGCGTCAACATCCTTGGTATCAACCATTTGGACACCGTTTTTGTCGTAAGCCCAGCCTTTAAAATCGTATTCTTCTCTTGTGGGGTGGCTAAAGTCTGCAATCTCTTCACCAACAGCGGTTTCTACTGTTATTTTGTCTTTGCCGTCAGCAAAGACACCGCCGTTAGCATCAAGAGTAACGATAGTGTCGCCCTCTACCTTTTCAACGGTTACGTCGTCAACGTACATTTCGGTATATTTGTGCTGGTTAGCATATACCCACAGGTATAAAAAGTCGGTTGTGAAAGAGTTAACAGGTTCCAGAGCACCGGTAGTGAACATCATACGGCACTCACGCCACTCGTCGGGATTATCAGCAAAAAGAGTGGTGGTTGTGTTGGTATAGGTTAAAGAAGCATCGGAGCGCCAAATATTATCATTATCACCGGTAACAAGCTTCGCCTCAACGTCGCCGGAGCCTGCGGGGAACCTGTACTTAAAGGTAACAACGTAGGTGGTGTAAGGAGATACGTACTTAAGTCCGATATTATTTTCGAGCTTGGTTCGGCGGGAAGTGTAATAGGTTACTGCGCCGGTTTCTTCGTTGGTTGAGTAAACCTGACTCCAATATTCCTCGGTATAGTGATAGTGGAAATACTTATTGCCGTCGTAGGCAATATCGCTGTTTTCAACAATAGAAAGGAAGTAGTTAGGAGCGCTGTATTTACTGGGCTTTGTATAGCTTTCAAAGCTGAAGCGCTCTGTTGTCCAGCCGGCATAAAGGGTTACTTCGCAGTTATCGGCTGTGTAATATTTATCGGTGAACTTTTTAGTGCAAGCAGAATCAAGGTACCAACCGTCAAAATCAGTACCAAGTTCGCTATATTGGGGAGAAGGGAGAACGATTTTTTCTCCGATAACAGCAGGAACAGTATCAGTTTCAAGAGTACCCTTTGTAGTTACAAGCTTAACAGAAGGTATTCTTGCTACGTAAATATCGTCAAACTGAACAGTAGCACCGTTAAAGGTACGCGCAACAAAGCCTACGGCGTTATCACCCGTAAATGAAGCAGGGGTAGTAAAGGTAAAGGTCACAGTCTGCCATTCGCCCACCTTTAAAGTAGAAACAGTACCGTCTGCTTCGGTTCTGGTATAAGTGTCTCCGCCGTTAGCAAGGGTAAGAAGATTACCAATTTCAACGGGAGTGCCGCTGACCTTACCGTTTTCTTCATTAAGACCGTAAACCAAATTAACAAAAGATTTCTGGCTGGAGGTAGGATAGGTAACCTTATTATAAACGAAAGGAACTTGATTGGATTTTACACAATATTTGAGAGTAATTATGTAAGAAGAATTGGCTTTCAGCTCATATACACCCTGCGCGTCATTAAAGGCAAACCAAGTGTTATTTGCATTACGGTTTTCTCTGGTATCGGCAAGCTCAAGCCATCCGTTGTCAAGCTCATTACCGTTAGAAAAGCCGGTACCCGCAATGATACGGCCGTCAACCGTATCCGCAGAAGCATACTTTGTACCGCTGTTTTTTTCGAAGGAGAAGGTACGCTCGTCAAGGTAAGCGGCAGACGCCTTAACAGTAGAGGGCAACGCAAACAGGCACAACGTCATAAGTAATGCTAAGGCAAAACTTAAGCCTTTGAGCGACCATCCCTTTGTTTTTTGCATAATTCTTTTCAGCATAAGTCTCTCATCCTTTGTTAATATACAAATATACATTATAATATTATCATATAACTTTAGCAAAATCAAGAAAAAAGAGATAAAATCATACTTATTAGGTTAAATAATGTAAAAAATAAAAACGCAATACAAAGTATCGCGTTTTTATACAATATTATTCTTTGGTGCGCTTGCGCTTTTTAACAGCTAAGAAAACACATCCGCCGATTATTATAAGCGCCGCAAAAATGGGGAATAAATACCAAATTTTAAATGCGCAATCGCTATTATCGCCTTCGTCGTTACTTTTTAATTCAGTATTCTGCGAGCTTTCAGGCGGGGTAACACTGTCTGTTGAAGAAGAAATATCTACTTCGGGCAGACCTGCATTACTGTCCACAGAAACCTCACCCGATTCAGTCTTTACAGCGCCGCATACAGAGCATTGAAGCTTACCGCCGTCCATTTCCAGATCAAAGGTATGCTTCGCGCAAAGCACGGTCACCGCACCGGTAGAGGTAGAGGGCGTA
>JAZRKJ010000078.1:0-11499 GCA_045646245.1 Acutalibacteraceae bacterium | reverse complement strand
CATGGCTACGATCCGACTTAGTCTTTTGGGGCTTAGCTACGCCTCGCCCGATTTATTGTAGCTTCGCTCTTTTTCCTTCCCCCGGTACAACCGGGGGTTTATTTCCACACCTAAAGGCACCAAGCAAAACGCCACAGACTCTTTGTTCTGTGGCGTAATTTCAGTTTTTTCTTGCATTATATAAATATATGTACTAAAATGAGAGAAGATAAATTAGAAGGAATTGTTGTATGAAGATATTTCTTATTATTCTCGGCATACTCGCTTTAATAATAGTTGCTATTCTGCTTCTGGGTGTCCGCCTTTCGTTAAAGGTAAAAGCGGGAAAGGAAACCAAATTTGCCATTTCCCTTTTTGGGAAAGAGCTTCCGCAAAAAGGCACTTTACAGAAAATTGTAAAACATTTAGGTTTTAAAGGTACCATTGACTTTCTCTTCTCCCCCGAAATCGGATTTTGGAGAAGGGTCAGGTATTTAATGAAAAAGGTGGTTATTAAAAAGTTCCGCCTTAACGCAACCATAGCAAGCGTTGACGCCGCCGAAACCGCTCTTCTCTACGGTGGAGTATGCGCGGTACTCTACCCCGTTGTAGGTTTTCTTGAAACCGTTATGGATTTTAAAGAAGATAATATGAAAATCGTATGTAACTACGAATCTGCAGAGCCTGATTTGGATTTTTTCGCCGAAATAAAAATAAGAGTAATTTATCTTCTTATTGCGGTGTTCAAAATTATTCCGGACATTACTAAAATTTTAAAAGAGGTTAAGGAAAATGAGCAATAATATTTCAGAAATTATAAATTCCACCGCCGATAAAGCCCAACTCGCTTTAAAAAGCAATTCGGTTTTCGGTGACTCAATAACAATTGACGACACTGTTATCATCCCCGTTTACAAGGTTTCCTTTGGATTCGGCGGCGGCGGTTTCGACGGTATGAGCGCCAAAAACAAGGATGCCGTTGCAGGCGGCGCAGGAGCAGGTGTGAGCAAAAAGCCCGTTTCCTACATTACGGTTAAAGACGGCAATATTTCGGTTCTTTCTGCCCAAGACGATAATAATCGGGATTTTATTTCAAAAATACTATCCCTCATTAAAAAGAAATAAGGAGTCAAAATGAAAAGCATTTCTCTTAAAAAGATGGTACTTGCGGCGCTTTTTGCCGCTCTTACCGTTATCGCAACCTACATAAGCTTTCCTCTCCCCGGTAACGGATACGCAAATATCGGCGACTGCTTCGTTATACTTTCGGGCATTATTTTAGGTCCTTACGGTATAGCCGCCGCGGCGCTGGGCAGTTCGTTGGCAGACGTTATTCTCGGTTACGTTTACTACGCCCCCGCAACCTTTATTATTAAAGGTCTTATGGCGACAGTTGCGTTTTTACTGATTGGAAAGAAAGAACACGTCGGATCATTTAAAATCGGCATCTCACTTCTTATTTGCGAAATAATAATGATAGGCGGATACTTCCTTTTTGAAATTCCCCTTTACGGTATAGGGGTTGCCTTAACCGACGTTATCGGAAATTCCGTCCAAGGGCTTGTGGGCGCAATATCCTCCGCCGTACTTTACGCCGTTCTTAAAAAAAGTAAAATTATAGACAGAATAAAAGGAGATTTATGAGCCTTACAAAAAATCCCTCTTACATAAAAGAACCCACTTCCCTTCAATGCGGTCAAGCGGTTCTTGCAATGCTTACCGATAAAACGGTAGAACAAATAAATATTGAGTGCGGCACCCAAAGGGAAACCACACTAAAACAAATGAAAACGGTTTTATCCTTGAACGGTATAGATTACGTAAATGAAAGAAAAGAAGCATTTAAAAAAAGCGATTTGCCGAAAATCGCCCTTTTAAGCCTTGAAACGCCACGTTGCTGGCATTGGTCACTTTATTTTGACGGAACCTTTTACGACCCCGAACACGGCGTAACGGACGACTTTCCCGTATGTAACCGCAAATATTTTTGGGAAATAAAAAGATAGCAACCGAAAGTTGCGGGCGTGAAACCCGCAATTTCTTGTTTTTTAGGGTTTGTGATGATACTATTTGGTCAGGAGGTATGTAATATGACAATTGAAGCAGCAAACCGACTTTGCGCCTACAGAAAACACAACGGATACTCTCAAGAAGAAATTGCCGAAAAGGTTGGTGTTACACGCCAGGCAGTTTCAAAATGGGAAAGAGCCGAAGCGTCCCCCGACCTTGATAATCTTATTTTACTATCAGATATTTACGGTGTCACCCTTGACCAGCTTCTTAATACTGACCCAGTAATGAAAGAAGAACCACAAGAAGACAGCGTAAATTTTAAAAACGGAATTCACGTTCATTCAAAAAACGGTGACAAAGTAGATATCAGTTTTAAAGGCATACACGTAGAAGACAAAAACGGTGACAGCGTACATATCGGTTCCGGCGGTATAAACGTCCCGCAGCACAGACACTTTTTTTATAATGATAAAAGCCAAAAATTCACACAAACGTGGAACCGCTTTCCTTGGCCCGTTGTTTGCGTAATTGTTTATTTGGCATTGGGCATTTTTGAAATTCTCGGCGGTTGGGCATACAGTTGGGTAGTCTTTTTGACCATTCCCCTTTACTATAGCTTGGGAACAGCAATCGCCCAACGTAACGGCAATTTATTTGCTTTTCCCGTTCTTGTAACTATGGCCTATCTTATAAGCGGTATATACTTTAAGCTGTGGCACCCAACGTGGATAATATTTATGACAATTCCGTTTTACTATTGGCTGTGCAATATAATTAAACAAAAATAAAAGCGGTCGCTTGACCGCTTTTACTATTGCTGTTTTTTAAAATTTTCTACGTAATCTTTTATTTCATCCCAGAAGCGGTCGGCAATAATTTGCATACCCAAATCAGACGGATGATTAAATTTACCGTGAGTTTCGGGAAGAACGCGCATATCTTCAAGGTTAACAAAGGCTTCGTTATACTTTTCGGCAACCTTTTGCTTTTCAGCGTCGAGAACGGGACGAATGTAAAAGCCTTGAGAATGAACAACCTTTACGTCCCTGCCGTCAACAAGGAAGTTGCGAAGGTTTTCATAAGCCTCTCCAAAGGTTTTGGGTGGGGTTTCGGTTACGTCGTATTCCTTATTCACGTTTGCACCGAAGAACATAATAATTACGTCGGGCTTAAAGTTCTTGGCGCCCATATAGTAGTTTTCGGGATCTCTGTTATAAAATTCTCTTTCGTAGTTTGCAACCTGCAAAATACTGAAAGCAGAATCAGGATGAAGCTCTTTTACCTTGGCCTGTACAAGATGAACGTAGTCCTTATCAATACTGCTTGCTGCCATACCGCAATTGTTTGTCCAGCCAATATCGGGCTTTGGAGCATGCTTGGTAATTGAATTACCAACATAAAGAATTCTTATACCCTCACCTTTATCGTACTCGTAATAATCGTAAGTATTTTGATTGGTTGAAGGGATTATGTTTTTCTGTAAATCTTTCATATCAGTTGCCTCCTTGAGCAAAAATTTCGTCAGCTTTTTCCTTTTCAATATAACCATATTTAACCATACTGTCAAGTACCTGTTTTTGACGTTCAATAGTTAAAAGGCTGTTATTATCAGGCGAATAAACCGACGGCGCATTGGGTACCCCCGCAAGAACGGTAGACTGGTATTCGGTCATATCTTTAGGTTCAACGCCGTAATAACCCATAGATGCGTCGTACACATTATAATACCCGCTTCCGTAATAAATGTTATTAACATAAAACTCAAAAATCTCGTCTTTGGAATAATGCTTTTCAAGTTCTATTGCCATAAACATTTCGGCAACTTTACGGGTAATTCTCTTTTCTTGAGTAAAATAAAGGTTTTTAGCAACCTGTTGAGTTATTGTACTGCCGCCTTCGGTGTAGTCCCTATCCTTAATATTTGTAATTATGGCTCTAAAGGTAGAAACGAAGCTTATTGCGCCGTGATCATAATAATTATGGTCCTCTACCGCAATTACCGCATCTACGTATATTTCGGGCAGTTCGCTTATTTTAACGAAATTTTCACTACTTCTTATGCTTTCTATTTTGGTTTCCAAAGGGCACTCCGCCAAAACGCGTTTATATTCCTTATACCCTTGATAACCGAAATATCCGCCTACGCAAAGTACGGCAATTATACCTATTACCAGAACGGTGGCTATAAGCCTTCCTATAAATTTAAAGAACTTTTTCATTATCAGTACGCCCTAATATTAAGGGTTCCGTCGTCCTTTCCCTTTTCTATTTTCCTTATAATCACATCGTAACTGTACCCGTTACCCGCCGTTACGGTTACTCTGTCCCCTGTTTTCTTTCCGTAAAGTGCGCTGCCGATAGGTGATTCTTTACTTACTATATTTGAAAGAGCGTCGTGTCGAACGGTAGTAACAATTTGTACGGTTTCCTCTTCATTATCCTCTTCCACGTAGTAGGTTACTTTATCGTAAAGACCAACTTCATCATCTTTTGAGTTATCCTCAATAATAACGGCGGTTTTAATCATATTGCGAAGGTAACGAATTCGGCTTTCATTCTTGCCCCTCTCCTGCTTCGCCGCCTTATATTCAAAGTTTTCGCTTAAATCACCGTGGCCTCTGGCGAATTTAACTTCCTCCAAAATTTTAGGACGCAGAACACCAATGCGGTATTCCATTTCTTCCTGCATTTTTTCAATATCCTGTTTAGTAAGCTCGTTGTGCATAACTTCCCTCTTTTCGTCATTATTATACCAACAAACGCTAAAAAGTTCAATTACTAATTGGTAACAAAAAACCGAGAGCGAAAACTCTCGGTTTTTAACGTTATTTAGTCACCTTATAAGTTTTCTTATCAACGTAGAAAACACCGCCGTTTCCATCTTCGCTCTGGTCAAAGTGAACGGCAATTTTATCCCCTTTATCTTCCAATTTAGAAGTATACCAATAATCGTCGTCTATTTCCTCTATTCTCTTTAAGGTATTGCCTTCGTAAGAAACGGCGAAAAAGTCGGGACCGAAAAATCCGCAAAGGTAAATTGCATCTTCACCGAAAACGTATCTTACGCCCAAACCGTCAAAATCACTGTTTTTCCAAGCAACCTTTCCTGTGTCAAGGTGCAGTGCAACAACAGTACCGCCTTCGCTGTAATAATAGTAAGCGCCGCGTTTACCTATTTCATCATAGCTCTCAAGTTGCGCTGCAGGATACGCTCCGCCGTCGTGTACCCATATTGTGTTGCCGTCTTTATCTTTAGCAACAATAGTACCCGTTTCTTCATAAGTATCTTCATTAAAGCCCATATTAAGTTCAACGGTTACCGAAGCATAATCGAAGGTATCTCCACCTTGGCTTTCGTTGGGAGAAACATCGGGTTTTGCCGATATACCGTCATTATCCTGATAGTTTTTATGGGGTAAAGCCACAAAACTGCAGCCGCTGAGAGTTAAAGTTAAAACCGTTACACAAATTATAGCTATAATTTTTTTCATAATAATTACCTCACCATTACCGATATTCCGTCGGGAATAGCGGTTATTTTAATATCTTCTTTGCCTAAAAGCTTTTTTGCTTTATTTATTGCTTCTTCAATGGAATGAGCGGGAATCATATGCATTTTTTCTATTATATCGTCGGGCATTTCGGATATATAAATAACACTGGACTTCATCAAAATTCTTATAAGAATCTGAGACTGCCATTGATCCGGCACCGTTTCATTTCTTTCACGGCTCAAGAAAAGCGCCATAGTTTTATTTATATCTTCTTCATCGGCAAGCTGATGATAAAAATGGTCGCCGCCGGTTCCGTCGTCAGATGCGGCAAGCATAATTATAACGCCGCCCTCCTTTACGGTAGCCTCTGCCGCGGTCATACCCTTCACGGCTTGATAAATATTCTGGTCTAAGGGGTAGCCGCCGTTTGTAGAGATTACCACTTCCGAAGGAATAGCATCTACAGCGCAAAGAGACGATAAAAAGTCGGTTCCCTTTTTATGCGCCGCTTCAACGTCACCCGCAACGGCATAAATAACCTTTTTATCCTCATTAAGAACAACGTTTACAACATAGGTTAGCTTTGCCTTTTTTGCCGCCCACAGCATATCGTTATGTATGGGATTATTTTCAAGATTACCCGTTCTGGCATTTGGATTTGCTATAAATTCGCTACAGTGATTACTAAGCACCGTAATTCTGCCTGCAATACCCGGGAGAACACTTTTTCTGCCGCCCGAAAAGCCTGCGAAAAAGTGAGGCTCAATAAAGCCCTCGGCAATAAGCAGGTCGGCTTCATAGGCAATTTTATTTATTTCACAAGCACCGCCGGAAGGGAGTGTGCCGATATTAACAAGCATATCGTTATCAAGGCAGTCGTGAATATAAATATTTTCGCTGTTAACAATTTCCTCGCCAAATTTTGCAATAAGCTCGTCCTTTGTGGTACCTCTGTGACAACCGGTAGCAATTAAAATTGTGATTTTTGCATCCTTGTTTACGCTTCTTATTTCGCTTAACATTGGCGGAATAATTACTTTACTTGGAACGGGACGTGTATGGTCGCTTGCAATAATTACAATGTTCTTTTTATTCTTCGCAAGCAGGCAGAGCGGTTCGCTGCCCACAGGGTTTGCCATTGCCTTTTTTACAAGCTCAGCTTCTCCGGATTCAGGAACGTATTCATTTATAGAAGAAACAAGAACTCCTTTTAGTTCATCACCAAAGCAGTAGCGTAGTTCTTTTTTACCATAAGGAAATAAAACATTTTTCATAAAAAACCTCAGTAAAACTTAATTATATTACTCCAAGCGTAATTACCGTCTTTGTCGTGTACCTCTACACGCACCCATTTATCAAAGGATTTAATTGTATATTCGGCGTGGGTAAGGTTCTCGCCGCGGTAAATTTTATCGGGACACCAAGCGGCGTTTGATAAAAAGTCTATCATAATACATTCACTGCAGTCGGCAATAATTTTGTTCCCTTCTCTTTTTACAAAAAGCTGTGGACCCTGACTTGCGTAAAAATCCTCTCTTTCAATTGCCGCCAATAAATCTTCCTGTGAATCGCTTTCAGCCTTTACGCATATAAAGGATTTGGTTTCGTCTTCGCCGTTATAATAATGTACGTCGTCGGTTGCAACAAGAGGTAAAATAACTCCTTTATTGGAGAGTAAATCAACAAAATAGCCGGAATATGGTCGACTGCTTTGATTAACGGTAGAAACCGTATTATAAATTTCAACCGCCGAAAAGCCGTTAAGCGCCATTGCTTCTTCGGGAGTGTTAAGAGACCAGGCAGGGTGAGCCAGAATAGCTATGCCGCCTTTTTCTCTTATGCCGTCAATAATATGCTGTCTGCTGTCCTTATTAGAAAGGTTTGGTGCTTCCTTCATACCAACGCCAACAATATGCATTACGTCAACGCTTGTATCACTTGCGCCCATATTGTATTCACAGCCGGAAATAATTTTAAGCCCTTCTATTTCGTCCTCGCCGTGGTAACACCAATGGTCGGTAATTGCAATAGCGTCAAAACCCGCCGCCTCATAAATTCTCGCAGATTCTTGCGGTGAAACGTGCCCATCGGAAATGGTAGTATGTATATGAAGCCCTACCTTATAACGCTTATCACCTTTAATGTCAATAAACATAAAAACACCTTTTTTCGTTTAATACTTAACATTTTGTATTTTATCACATTTATTGCAATACTACAATACTTATAGAGAAATAATTTTATTCTGTATGTATTCTGTGGGGGTTTCTCCCGCAACCGAAGTAAAGGCTTTATAAAAGTGGCTGTAATCATAATAACCCAAAAGGCTCGCAACTTCACAAAGGTTCATTTCCCCTTCAAGCAAAAGTGTTTTAGCGTAGCGGATTTTAACAGTTTTTATATAAGAAGAAAGAGAGATTCCCACAGCCTTCTTAACAAGACTGTTTATATAGTTTTTATGGTAAGAAAATTTTTGGGAAAGAGCTTCCGCCGAAAGGTCACTTTCGGGGTGAAGATTTATATATTCGAGTATTTCTTCCCCTCTTCCCGCTTTTTCCGCGTTACTGCTTTTTTGTAAAATTTCAGAAACAAGATAAGAAATTGCGCTTTTATAATAAAAGCCGTAAAGAGGGTCGGATTTGTTTATAAAACTCAAACGTTTAAATATTTCTTCTGAAACAAAGGAAAACACTTTGCTGTCATTAAAAATTTCCGCATCTTCAAAATTTATTTTTTTGTGGCATAAATCTTTTGAAAAATCATTTATAAAAACACACCTTGTGTCATTTACGCCGTCTTGTTCCGTAAAATCAAAATATACATCCAACAAAGAAAACCCGTCTCCGTTTATACCAAGACGGTATTTTTGCCCCGGCGTTAAAAACACAAGGTCCCCCGCCTTGCAAAAATATTCTTTTTCATCAATAAAAAACGAAAGAGAGCCTTTAGTCACAAAAACAAAACGGTAAAGGTATTGACTTTTTTCCGATAAAATATTTCTGTATGTCGCTTTGGGGCTATACTTAAAAAGGTTCATCCCGTAAACAACGGGAGAAATTTCACTTATTTTCATCCGCTCACCTTTCTTTACTTTTTACATATTGTTATTTATCTTTTACAATACAATTAAAGCACATTTGGTTTATAATATCAATATAAATATTTGATTTTTACAAAAGGAAACAGAATTATGAAAATTTACGACACCCTTATAATCGGTTGCAGTTATTTTTCGGTAGGTTTTGCCCTGAAAAAGAAAAACGTTATAATCTGTGAAGAAAATCAAATCTGTGACAACCGTTTTTATCTGCCTTTAAGAAGTTATAAGTATTCGCCTTATTTTCCTTCTACCGAAGAAGGAAAAAAATTGCTTGATATTTTTAGTAGCCTTAATCTGATACAAGGTGATTTTCAAAACATCAACGGTTTTGAATGCGGTTTTTGTAAGTTTCTCCTTGAAGAAAAAGCCGAAATACTTCTTAAATGCCGAGTTATTAAAACCAAAAAGGAAAACGGTATTTACAAAGTAACGGTACATACCAACGAAGGCCTTTCCTTCATTTACGCAAAATCGGTTTTAAATACTTTAAATAAGGGTAACAATAAATTTTTCACCTTGCTTTTTACCACCGACGATATTAAAGAAGTCAGCGAAAAACTTATTTATACCTTTAGCGGAGCGTATATCGAGCCTGCTTTTTACGAAAAACGGTACGCGCTACATATACCCGTTTCAGCTTCAGACGAAAACGAAGTCAAGCTTAACATATACCAAAAATGGCGTAACCTTAATATCAATGCAAAAATAATTTACATGGCGCCTGTATTTTCCACAGAATACGACGGCAAAACCTTATGTGACGAAAAGTTTTCAAACCCCGTAGAAGCCCTTGAGGCAGGTATTTCGGAGGGTGCAAAATGATTATATCAAAACTTATAAACGGTGAAATTATAAAAGAAGAAGTATCTCCCGAATTTACTCTTTCCTGCGACGTACTTTGTATGGGCGCGGGAGCGGCGGGAGTTTATGCCGCTTGCAGCGCAAGTGATTTCGGCGCAGACGTAATACTTTGTGAAATCGGCGCTAATATCGGCGGTATGCACGTTTGCGGAAACGTAACGGGATATTACCACGGTGCAAGAGGCGGTATGCACGAAAAAGAACATCAAAAATGCGTTAGTGACACCGTATTTCTCTCCCCCGGCAATCATTGGGAGCAAAAGCAAATACATATCACCGACCGCATTAAAAAAAGCGGTGTCAGACTTCTTTGCCGTCACAGCGCTACGGGGGTTTATTTTAATGAAAACAAAGCCGTAGGACTTTGTGTTTTTGACGGAGAAAAAGAAATAAATATTAAAGCAAAAATTATAATCGATGCCACCAGCGACGGACACCTTATAAGAATGTGCGACGTAGAAAAACGAATGGGCAGAGGTGTTGATTCATTAGCCGTTCCCTTTACTGTGCGTACGCAATACGTTAAGAATAATTGGCTTAATTCCAACAACGAAGATTCGGGACATATTGACCAGTACGACCGGTCAGATTTTTCCGAAAAAACTGTTTTCGCCCACGCAAATGCTTCAAGATTTTTAAATGAGGGCGAATTTATAAACGTTGCGCTTCATACGGGCATTCGTGAAGGGCTTACATTTAAAGGCGAAGACAGCGTACTGTATAGCGATATAATAAGAGGAAAAACTCCCGAAAAAGTGCTTTTCTGGGCGTATTCCGACCTTGACCGCCACGGAAACGACCGTTCTGTAGATGAAGAACTTTTCCAAAATTGGTGGGTTATTTCCAATCTTGCCACCGTAACCGCAAATATCCCCGTACCAATGGGATGTATTGTTCCAAAAGGCATTAAAGGGCTTGTTACCGCGGGCAGATGTCTTTCCTGCGACACCTATTCACAAACCGCAATACGAATGAACCGCGATATGTTCCGTATGGGTGAATGTGTGGGTATTGCGGCGGCTTTATCAGTACAAAGTAGCACCGACTTTTTAGATATTGATTATAATAACTACCTTAATATTGTCACTCAAAGAAATTGCTTTACAGAAAAAGACAAACACCGTTTCGGTTACGAAAACTCTTACAGAATGTACCTTAACAAAATGCGTTCTTTGGGAAGAACCCCCGATAAAGGGTATTCCCACCTTGAAATGGAAGACAAAATTTACACCCCTGTTGAATTCAGCCTTGAAAAAAGTTTTGAAAGCCTAAAAACCGACGCGCCGGGTATAGCAATCGGGTCTTGCTTTATAAGCGAAAACAAAGAAGAAATTAAAGAAAAACTTTTCACCGAAATGCAAAAAGCCCACACAGCCCTTTATAAATACAACTGCGCTATTGCCTTGGGGCTTTTAAAAGACCGACGCTCCCTATCCGTAATAAGAGAAATAATCGAAAACCGAGACTGCTTTTTCTTTACCGACAACCGTCGTTCAAATCAGTTCAGAAGCGTTGTTGCAATTTGCCTTTTGGGACGGCTTGGTACAAAGGAGGATTTACCTCTTCTTTTCAGTCTTTTAAAGGATGAAGAAATTAAGCGGGATATGTATAATACTCTTAAGGCGAATTATCTCTACCACGCGCAAAACGACAGAAATTTCCTTTATTACTATGTTTTCACCCACACCTGCACTTCTATTGTTAAGATTTATAAAAACAACGGTCTTAATCTTTCCGAACTACACAGTTTCTTCCTTGAACTTTTTGAAGGAGATAAGATAATCCGCCGTATAACCAAAACGCAAAAAGGCGAACCCGCCTATGACGAAACCGACCATTTTATTAAACATATTCTTAGAATAACAAATCAGGGTTAAATGTAAAACCTCCGCTCTTTCGCAAGAACGGAGGTTTCAGACTGTAGACAAAGTCCCGAAAGGGGCTTTGTTTTTTTGCAAAAGATAGTGAAAAAGGAGTTGAAATATGGTATAATTAGAGTAGTAAAGAGGTGTAGGAAATGCTGAATAAAAGTGAAGAAAAACGAAATCAAAT
>JAZRKJ010000077.1:0-29375 GCA_045646245.1 Acutalibacteraceae bacterium | reverse complement strand
ATATAGCAAAATTAAATTCTATGATTTAATTTTGCTGGGCAATCATTGCAATGGGTATGGACAAATTTTCAAAGAAAATTTGCCGCAAAATCAAAGATTTTGTGTCGAAACAAGTTTGTTTCGACTAACCATAACCATTATAATATTTAAAGTGAATTTCGGAGGTAATTATTATATGAAGCTTAATTACAAACGTACAATACTTATAGGACTTGCTTTTATGTCGATTCTTGCCTTTTGGCAGTTTTACGACCAGGTAATTCCTTATTTGTTGGAATACACCTTCGGACTTAAAACTCTTGAGGCAAATGCTATTATGTCTATCGACAACGTATTGGCTATTTTTATGCTTCCCCTTTTCGGCGCTATATCCGACCGCACAAGGACAAAGCTGGGCAAACGCACTCCTTATATACTTTTCGGCACAATAATTGCTTCCGTTTTACTGGTAGTGCTGGGAATACTTGAAGAACAACGCAACTTTACCGGATTTATAGTTGTGCTTATGGTTATTCTTGTTACAATGGCGGTTTACCGCACTCCCGCCGTTGCTTATATGCCCGACGTCACCGAAAAACCCCTTCGCAGTAAAGCCAACGCAATTATAAACCTGGTAGGGTATATAGGCGGTATTTTCTCCACCGTTTTAATGATGTTTATGCTTAAAAGCGAAAAGAACCAAGCGGGAGAAAGCGTTTATACCTCTGACCAGTCTTTCTTACCCGTATTTATTATTGTAGCGGCGTTTATGCTGGTTTGCGTTTTGGTTATGGTATTTACCGTTAACGAAAACAAGCTTGTTAAAGAAACCAATATTCACGACCAAGAGGAAGAAGACCTGAACAAAGGCAAAAAAATGGAAAAACCGGTGCTTAAAAGCCTTATCTTCATTCTGGCTTCGGTATTCCTTTGGTTTATGGCGTATAACGGCGTTACCACCGCCTTTTCAAGATACTGCGTGGACGTGTTAAAGGTTGACCTTTCCACTTCGTCAAGCTGGCTGCTTACCGCTACTATTGCGGCTATTATAGCCTTTATTCCCCTTGGCTTCCTTTCCTCCAAGGTAGGCAGAAAAGCCACAGTTTTAATCGGTGTTGCAGTTATGACGGTTTGCTACCTCGCGGCTTTCTTTATCCGCGTACCCACCCCCGTTATGTACGTAATTCTTGCGGTTATCGGTATAGGTTGGGCGGCTATCAACGTTAACTCCTTCCCAATGGTTGTGGAAATGAGCAGCGGCGCCGACGTGGGAAAATACACCGGTATTTATTATACCTTCTCTATGGCGGCTCAAATAACCACGCCTTTGCTTTCGGGCTTTATTATTGATAATTCCCGTTTCGGTTATTTAACCCTTTTCCCTTACGCCGTAATTTTCTCCGCCCTTTCCTTTATTACCATGCTTTTCGTTAAACACGGCGACTCTAAACCCGTTTCTAAAAAAAGCCTTATAGAAAGCTTCGACGTGGAGGACTAAAATGACCGCATTATTTATTGTATTGGGCGTTACGGTATTCCTTTTATTGCTTTTCTTATTTTTAATTTTCCCCGCCTGCAGAAAGCACCCCCACCTTGAAAATTTAAAAGGACTTTATATAGCCCACAGGGGACTTCACAATATAGATAAAGGCATACCCGAAAACAGCCTTGAAGCCTTTAAAAACGCCGTTAATCACGGATTTGCAATAGAAAACGATATTCATTTAACCAAAGACGGCGCCGTTGTGGTTTTCCACGATGACACCTTAAAAAGAATGTGCGGAATAAACAGAAAAATTTCCGAAATGACCCTTGGCGAAATTAAAGAATTGCGGTTGCTTTCCACCCGTCACACCATTCCCACTCTGGAAGAATGTTTAGAGGTTATAGACGGAAAAGTCCCCCTTCTTATAGAATTTAAAAACGACGGCAAAACAAAAGAGCTTTGCGCCGCCGCCGATAAAATTTTAAGGCAGTATAAGGGAAAATATTTTGTTCAGTCCTTTTACCCCCAAGTGCTTTTTTGGTACAGGCGCCATAACAAAAAGGTTTGCCGCGGTCAGCTTTCCACCACTTTCAAAGGTGAATCATTTTATAAAAGGTTAGCGGGTTGCCTTATTTTCAACTTCCTTTCCCGACCCGATTTTATTTCTTATGAACACACCTACGGTAATTACCCGCCGCGAAAACTCGCAACAAAACTCGGTGCTTTTCCCGTAGGCTGGACTTACAAAAACAAAGAGCAGACGGATAAATCAAAAAAGTATTTTAAAACCTTTATTTTTGAAGATTACATACCAAGCAGCACAAGAGAATAAAATTCAGCGGAGGTTTTAAAAAAAACTTCCGCTTTTTTGTCACAAAAAGTACCGTTTGCTTCGTTATATATACAGAAGCGAAAAATTTTAGAAAGGTGATAAAAATGAAAAATAAAATTATATCCGCCGTAGTAATACTTCTGTTAGCAGCGCTTGTTGTCCTTATTATATACGTCAATATAAGACCGTCACAATCCGAAATGATTATGAAACCCGTTATCTACCTTTACCCCGAAACGCAGACGCAGGTTTCGGTAGAGCTTAATTTAGACGGCGAGCTTACCTGCACCTATCCGAAATATAATGAAGGTTGGCAGGTTACCGCCTCCCCCGACGGCACCCTTAAAGACAAAAACGGGAAAATCTATAATTATCTTTACTGGGAGGGAGAGTCAGATACCGAATATGACTTTTCCGAAGGCTTTTGTGTTAAAGGCGAAGACACCGCCGAATTCCTTGAAACCGCGCTCTTTAAACTGGGGCTTAACCGCAGGGAAGCCAACGAATTTATAGTATACTGGCTGCCTGTTATGGAGCAAAACGAGTATAACGTAATCGCTTTCCAGAATGAACAGTATACCGATTCTGCAAAGCTTAACGTCTCCCCCGCTCCCGATACGGTTATACGTGTCTTTATGGCATTTAAGGCATCAAATGAATTTGTTGAAATCAAAGAGCAAACCCTTACCGCGCCTGCCCGCAAAGGCTTTACCGTTGTTGAATGGGGCGGAAGTGAAATAAAGTAAAGTAAAAAGAGTTCTGCTATACCGCAGAACTCTTTTTCAGTTTTGGAGAAGGTAATTGAGAAATAATTATTGCCGCGAACATAACGGCGCAACCCAGTATTTCCTTTTTGGTAAGCACGTCGCCGAACAGCGCACCGCCCAAGGCGGCAAATACCGACTCAAAGCTCATTACAATAGATGCTATTGTGGGATTTTCGCACTGTTGCTGACCTATAATTTGCAAAGTGTAAGCCACACCGCTGCTCATTATACCCAGATAAAGCAGAGGAACCCCCGCTTTAAGTATATTTTCAATACTCGGGTTTTCAAAGCAAAACATAAGAATGGTGGAAAGTATACCGCAGGTGAAAAACTGAACACAGGAAAGCTTTACTCCGTCAACCCTTTGACCCAGGGTGTCGATACAAAGAATATGGAAAGTAAAGGCAACGGCGCAAGTAAGCACAATAAGGTCGCCGCCGTAAAAGGAACCAATCCCACCCGAAAAGCAAAGAAGATAAAGCCCTATAACAGCAATAATTACGGCTATAAATACAGTAATACCCGGCTTCTTTTTAAGGAAAATACCAACAATAGGCACAAAAAGTATGTACATTGCGGTTAAAAAGCCCGAACGCGCGCTTGCCGCCGCTTCCACAGGATACGCCGCAATACCAAACTGTTGGAAATTAGCCGCAATACAAAGAAGCGTACCGCAGGCAATACCCGTAAGTATTAGCCTTTTTCTGTCGTTTTTATCTTTGGGAATAAGGGGTACTTTTTTTCTTTTGGACATTACCGCCGCAACGGGAATAAGAGCCAGCCCGCCAACGTAGGAACGCATAGCGTTAACCGTAAAGGGTTCAATATAAAGAGATGCTTTGTCCTGAGCCACAAAGGCAAGTCCCCAGATTATAGCCGCAAGAAGGAGAATAAGGCTTCCTTTTAAATTTTTTAAATTCATAAGCAGCATACCAACATTTCAGTAGAATATTTCACAGAAGTATAGTATAATATTTTTAAAGATAAATTGCAAGTACATTTGGGAGGCAAAGTTATTTTATGAAAAAATACATTTTAGCCATTGACGAAGGAACAACCAGCGCCCGTTCAATTCTCTTTGACAAAAGCGGAAATATTGTAAGCATTGCTCAAAAAGAATTTACCCAAATCTATCCCCAACCCGGTTACGTAGAGCAAAACCCGTTGGAAATTTACGCAAGTCAGTACGCAACAATGACCGAGGCGGTTTTAACGGCAGGTATTTCCCCCGACGAAATCGCCGCTATTGGTATTACAAACCAACGTGAAACCACCGTTTGTTGGGAAAAATCCACCGGCAAACCCGTATACAACGCTATTGTATGGCAATGCAGACGCACCGCCGCCTTTTGCGAAGAGCTTAAAAAGCAAGGCTTTGGGGACTACATAAAAGAAAAAACGGGTCTTCTTATCGACGCTTATTTTTCCGCAAGTAAAATCCGTTGGATTTTAGACAACGTTGAAGGCGCCGGAGAAAAAGCCGAAAAGGGAGATTTACTTTTCGGTACGATTGATTCCTGGCTTATTTATAAATTAACCGACGGCAAGCTTCATATTACCGACTACACCAACGCTTCCCGTACAATGCTTTTTGATATAAAAAACCTTTGTTGGGACAAAAAATTACTGGGAATTTTCGGTATTCCCGAAAGCGTATTACCCAAGGTTGTAAGCAGCAGCGAAGTTTACACCAAGGTTAACTTTATGGGGGCGGAAATTCCTATAAGCGGTATTGCCGGCGACCAGCAAGCCGCCCTTTTCGGTCAGCGTTGCTTTGAGCCGGGTGAAACAAAAAACACCTACGGCACGGGTTGTTTTTTACTGACCAACAGCGGTACGGTTGCCAAAGACAGCAACAGCGGTATACTTACCACCATAGCCGCAACCCTTAAAGATGAACCTGTACAGTACGCTTGTGAAGGCAGCGTATTTGTGGGCGGCGCAATAATTCAATGGTTAAGGGACGAAATGGGACTTATTGACGAATCAAAGGACAGTGAATACTTCGCCAAAAAGGTTGAAAACAGCGGCGGAGTTTACGTTGTTCCCGCCTTCGCGGGGCTTGGCGCACCTTACTGGGATATGTACGCAAGAGGCACCATAGTCGGGCTTACCCGCGGTTCGGGCAGAAATCACATTATACGCGCCTGTCTTGAAGCAATAGCCTACCAAACCAACGATTTACTTTGCGCCATAAAAGAAAGCCTTAACATACCTCTTTCTTCCCTTAAGGTTGACGGCGGCGCTTCGGCGAATAATTTGCTTATGCAATTCCAAGCCGATATATCTGACGTTAAAATCCAGCGCAACACTTCTTGCGAAGCCACCGCTTTGGGCGCCGCTTTTCTTGCGGGTCTGGCGGTAGGCTTCTGGAAGGACAAAGAAGAACTTTGCGCCTTAAAGAGCAATGCTTCTTACTTTATTCCCCAAATTGAAAACGGCCAAAGGGAAGCCCTTGTAAAAGGCTGGAGAAAAGCGGTTGAAAGAGCCAAAAACTGGGAGGAAAACTAATGGAAAAGAAATACATAAATGTTACTTCGTCCGATTTGCTTAACACACTTAACGTAAAAATTTATATTCCAAACGGCGAACCTATTGGTATTTTCCAGGCGGTTCACGGAATGACCGAACACCTTGAACGGTACGACGCATTACTTTCCGCGGTGTGCGAAAAAGGGTATTTTTGCATTATTCACGACCATTTAGGCCACGGCAAAACCGCAAAAGAAGGCGACCTTGGTTTTATTGCAAAAAAGGACGGATGGCAACGGCTTATTGACGACGTAGAAAAGGTTTACCGCATTGCCGACGGTATGTACCCAAATAAAAAGCACGTTTTAATGGGTCACAGTATGGGTTCTTTTATTACCCGTCTTTACGTTGAACAGTATGGGGAACACCTTGATTCTTACATAATGATGGGAAGCGGCGCGGGTAACCCCGCAGCGGGGATTGGCCTTATGCTTACCCGACTTATTGCGAAAATAAAAGGTGATCGCCACGTTTCGCCCTTTATTTATAAAATGGCGTTCGGCGCTTATAACAAAAAATTCAACGACCCTTCCCCTTACGCCTGGCTCAGCAAAGACAAAGAAAACATTGAAATTTATTCAAAAGACAAATACTGTACCTTCTTTTTCACCGTTTCGGCAATGAACGACCTTATAAGGCTTAATAAAGAATGTAACCGTAAAGAATGGTTTTCTTCATTACCCAAGGGCTTAAAGATATTTATAATATCGGGCAGCGATGACCCCGTAGGGGATCATTCAAAGGGTATTGAAAAGGTTTATAACCAATTATTGAATGAGGATAAATACTCGGTTAAGTTAAAACTTTATAAAGGCGCCCGTCACGAAATCTTAAAGGATTTTTGCAAAGAAGAAGTTATTAGCGACGTATTAGACTTTATTTAAGTTTTGTTAGAATTTTGTAATTGATATTTAATCCATTGTATGGTACAATGTATCTTACTGAGTATTATTGTACTTTAGGAGAGGGAAACAAATGATTAAAAAGGATAGAACTAAAAAGCGCTCCGTCTCCGCCTCGACCAGCAATAACGGAAAGGCGGCGCTCTTTACCTTGGGTTTCTGCTATCTTTTTGTTATTGCGGAAATTACATATAAAATTAAAGTTGCGGGAGAAATTTGCACTTGGGAAATTATTCTTCTTTTCCTTATGCTTGCAGTTTACGGAATTTTCCAAAAGCTTTTTTCAAAAAGCGAAGTTCCGTTAAACCTTAAAGGCGAACCGCTTCCCATAGGTTACACCAAACCGGAAAAGAGAGAAAGAAGCCGGTTTTACCACCTTAACGCTTTGATTTACACCGTTATCTTTTCGGTAGTTTTAGTGGTTGCATTTTTAAACAGCTCGCTTATAAGCAACGTAAACATAGGCGCGGAACTGTTTTTCGAAAAGGAAGTTCCGAACATTGTTTTAGGGCTTATATTAGCGCTGGTTCTCTTCCCCGTTTTTTACTTTATGTCCTTAATGGTGGAATACGTTTGGTACGAATATAAAATTTCCCAGTATAACCTTTTAGTGGTTATCAGAAAGGAACAAAAAGAAGCAGAGGAACAGACTGAAGAGGAAAAGGAACAACCCGCGGAAGAACCAAAAGCCGAACCGGAGACTGTTACTGAATAAAACATAAAAAAGATGTGTGAAAGTTCACACATCTTTTTATTTTACCGGACTTCGGTGTAGTATACCTTAAGCACCGTTTCAAAAAGCTTTTCTTCGTCGGGGTAAAATTCGGCAAAGCCGTCATCCCCCTTTATTTGTTTCCCTTCAAGAGAAATAAATTCCATTGAAACCGTACCTTTATTTTTCATAATCACACTTGTCATATAAGTGATTTTGTTAACGTCAATATCGGTTACAGCGTTCTTTTGAACCTTATTATAAAGTTCAACGGGAAAAAGAAGGTTACCTTTTGTTTTTTCCACCGCCGCCGCGCAGTATTTTTTAAGGTAGTCAAGCTGACGTTGCATTCTTAAATAACTTGCATTGGTATTATTGTAATCACGGGCTTGTAAAAAATCAAACACATTACTGCCGGTAAGTTTAACCGGAACGTCTTTATAAAAAGTCTTATTACGGTTAGTAAGCGTTTCATTAGGTATTACGGTTATGGGGCCAACCGCATTATGCAAAACGGGAATAGATTTATCATCCACCGCAAAATAAGCACTGACCGGCATGCCGTAAAGAAGGCGGGACACCGCTTTAGTCATATTTTCACAGCTTGTATGCTTCCCGTCGCCGTAAGCGTACGCAAGGCAAATTTGGGTGTCTTCTGTTCCTATATATCCGCCCGATTTGGAATACAAATCAATATCGGTAACGGTATCTCTGGGAATACCCACAACGGTAACCTTCCCCGTAGTGGTATCCACCGCGCAAAGATAAATTGCATCGGCTTGTCCCGCGCGTCCCGTAACCGAAACTCCGCCCGAAACCTTTTTATCGTTATCTACACCCAAACAAAGCATAGCCGCAACGTTTTCGTTATATTTATAAACCTTACCGTTATAAACTACGGTATTGTCTTGGTTTATAATAGCGGTGAAGCCTTCCCCCGGCGTAAGAGTGGCACTTTTTTGAGTAAGTCCTTTTTTACCCGAGTACCACATTCCGAAAACTAAAGATACTCCGCCTATAACCAAAGCAAGAAAACAGCAAAGTATTACGGTAAGAGCTTTTTTACCCCGCTTTTGCTTGTGACTATCATTTTGGGGAATTTCCGTTTTATCACTTGGTTGGTTGGTCACTTGTAAGAACCCCCTGAACTAAATATCGGTAATTATCATTAGTAATACACGTACTCAAAGTAATAATACGGTCATCCTTTGTAACCTTTACGTCTTGTCGTACGTTTACTATGGTAGACTTTGGATTTTTAGTCATTTCAATATAATCCGAAAATACCTTTTCATCGGTAAAATCGAAAGAGTAAAGTATATGGCGGTTATCGTAACGGTAAGCCGAGTAAATGGTATAGGTCAAAATATGCCCCGGTGTATAAATATAAATATATTTATTTTCATTAAAGAAATCTGCTTTACGGAATTTATGAAGAGAAGCAAACATTGAACCGTTGTTCATATTATGACCGTAAAGAATTGTATTAGGGTCGGAAAAATCAGCGCTGTTTAACATTTGCGAATAAATTGATCCTGCAAATTTATACTTACCGGTAATATCGTGGTTAAGGTAGTAGTCTTCAGGCTTATCGTTACTTCTGAGCACCGCATAATCCACACTTGTACCGGGGACTTTTATCCAGGCGTAAATATCGGGATTAGTTTCACGCAAGGCGTTAAAATCAATCGGATTATCGGGAAGAACAACCTCCTGCTGTTCAGGTTCACTGCTTACGTCAGAAGAACTGACTTCCGGTTGTTTTTCTCCCGTAATATAAGAAGGCAACAAATAAAAACCAATACCTGCAACGGCAAGACAAAAAACGGTTATGGAAACAATAAATACAATTTTCCACTTTTTCATATAATTACCTCCTTATTTCTGTATTTCTAAAAAATTATACCACAAGTAGATATATATTGTCAAACAGACAAAAAAATACCTCCCGAAAAACGGGAGGTAAATTTCATTTCAATTAGCCGCGTACACGTTTTGCAGAAACTACTGCGAATGCGCCGGAAAGAACTGCAAGTGCAACAAGAGCTACAACTACACTGTAATCAACACCGGTAGGAGGAGATACAGGTTTGTCATCATCCTTCGGGGGGTTGATATCTACGTCAACACCTTCATAAAGCTCAGATACTCTAAGGTCATCGGTAAGAGGCTTGATTTCTACGTTTAAATAATCACCGTTCTTGGAAACAACCTTACCGTTTTTGATTTCGTAGTCAACGCCTTCTTCAGCGGCAGTACCGTCAGCACGGGTAACACCAATGATTTCGAAATCTTCACCGGGTTTAGCAGCGTTCATGTTCTTGTCATAGAAGCCCCAACCTTCGAAAGCGATTTCATCGTTTTCAACAGGAGCAAGTACAGTAGAACCGTTTTCTTTAACGATTACCTTTTCGGCAACTTCAGAGTTGTCACCGGTGTTGGTTCTGTTAACTATAACCTCATAGTATACGGTTCCGCCGGGGCTCTTAAGAGCAAAAGCGGTAACAGAGAAAGATAATACGAGGACAACAGTTAATACAATTGCGAGTAATTTTTTCATCATTTTCTCCTCCAAAACTGTAGAGATATTTTTAGACATAAGTATTATATCACCAAAATTTCAAATTGTAAAGACTTTTATTTTATTTTTTTAATTTTTTAAAATATTGACTTCGGCAACGGGTGGAATATATAATATAATCAGAAATTATTAACGGCAGGTAAAATAAATGAGCAGTAAATTCGCAGAAATTTTAAAAAAGGAATTAAAGCTTCCCCTTAAAACAATAGTGTTAGACGAAACTGATTCCACAAACAATTATTGTAAAACGTTATCGCGGGAAACAAAGGAAGATACCGTTGTTATTTCTCTTTTGCAAAATAGCGGCAAAGGCAGAATGGGAAGAAGCTTTTTTTCACCAAAGGACAGCGGTATTTATTTAAGCATACTGCTTCACCCTTATCTTAAAGCAGAAGAAAGCACGAAAATAACCACCGCCGCCGCGGTTGCCGCCGCAGAAGCCATTGATGAAATTTCCGGCAAACGCAGCTCTGTAAAATGGGTAAATGACATATATTTAGACAACAAAAAGGTGTGTGGAATTCTCACCGAAACAGGATTTTCGGGTAAAAAAGATACCGCCGACTGGATGGTTATGGGTATTGGCGTTAATCTTTTCGACCCAATAGGCGGTTTCCCGAGCGATATAAAGGATAAAGCGGGAAGTGTTTTCGGAAAACTCCTGCCCTCTCCGGAAATAACGGTCAACTTTATTAAAGAATTTGTAAACCGTTTCCTTAAAATATACGCAATTCTGCCGGATAATTTATATATGGAAAATTATAAAAGCCGTTCTATGCTTACAGGCAAAAACGTTTCATTTATTAAAGACGGGCAAGAATACCACGGTTTTGTGCTTGGTATAGATAACGACGCAGGGCTTCTTCTTGCAACCGACAAGGGCGCCGTAACGCTTAGAGCAGGAGAAGTAAGTTTGGGCTAAAAAGAAAAAGGATGTAAAAAAACAAAGTTTTTTACATCCTCTTTTTTATTCTTCTGTTGCGTTAATAACGGAACCGTTTTCGTCTAACTTGATATGTATTTTCATATCACCGTCAGCTTCAATAACCTCATAAGAAGCAACCGGTACTGCGTAGTCGGTAGAAGTAAAGCCTTCCTTGGGAATACCGTTTTTGCTGGTTTCAAGCTTTAAGGTTTCGGTGTAACAGCCGTTTTCGTCAAGAGTAACGGTTATGTTTTTCGGTCCGAAGAAACCAAATGTTACCTGAACGTTTGCGGTACAGTTAGTAAACTCCATTTCATTTTCAGTTTTTGGCGATACCTTAACGGTAGCGTTTGCGGTACCCCACTTCCAACGTCCGCCGGCATAATCAGGATTATCACCGTCGTACTCGCTGTAGTTGGTAGCAACGCTGTCAAAAACAACCTCTACCTGAAGATAAGTGTCGAAATTAGATTTTCTTAACTTCTTCTCTTTTACGATTTCGCTGGGCGTACCGCAAGCGGCAAGGGCAAACACCATAGCGAAAACCAACAAAACAGAAATAATTTTTTTCATGGCGCGATCTCATTTTCTATTTATTTCTTAAGTCAGTATATCATAGCTTATAAAAATAGACAACAGTTTTTTTAAAAATCAGTTTTTTCACTACTTTTAAGAAAGAGATTTATAAAAAGAAACCGCAAGTGCGTCACAACGTTCGTTTTCAGGATGCCCGTTATGCCCCTTTACCCAAACAATGGTGACTTCGTGCTTTTCAAACAGACTGAGAATTTCTTCCCATAAGTCCACGTTTAAAGCAGGTTTTTTATCAGCTTTGCGCCACCCGTTATTTTTCCAGGAACGCGCCCAGCCCTTTCCGATTCCGTCGGAAAGATATTTTGAATCAGTAGTAAGGGTAACTTTACAAGGTTCTTTAAGAGCGCGAAGCGCCATTATTGCGGCGGTAAGCTCCATACGGTTGTTGGTGGTTTCCTTTTCACCGCCTGAAAGCTCCTTTTCCACCTTACCGTAACGAAGCACCGCACCCCAGCCACCGGGGCCCGGATTACCCGAGCAAGCGCCGTCGGTAAAAATTTCAACTTCTTTTTTCATATCAGTACTTCCGATAACTTCCTATTACTTTGCCCAACACCGACGGATTTTCAGGGCAAATCGGGTCGAAGTCGGGATTTTCCGGCATAAAAATCACCTGACCGTTTTTGTGCAGCAGTCTTTTTACGGTGGCTTCGTCACCGTCCATACCTATTATAATATCGCCGTCTTTATAACGGGCATTTTTATCCGCAACAACTATATCGCCGTCAAGAATACCGGCGTCGCGCATGGAAAGCCCTACAACACGTAAAGCAAAAAGACCCTCCGCGTCCTTAGCAGGGTACGGAATATAATCTTCAATTTGTTCTACCGCCAATATAGGTTGACCCGCGGTAACCCTTCCCACAACGGGCACGCGCGCGGCAGAAACATTATCGGCAATTCGTATGGCGCGGGAAGAGTAACTATCCCTTATAATATATCCGTATTCTTCAAGGGCGTCCAAAATTCCGTGAACCGTAGAGGTGGATTTTATTGAACAGCCGCTGCAAATTTCTCTAACAGTGGGAGGCAACCCATCTGCCATACTAGACACAAGATAACGGTAAACCTTTTCCTGTTTTTCTGTAAGGGTTGGTCTTGACATAGCGACACTCCTTTAAAAGCGTAAATGAATAAGAACATTTATTCTTTTTCAATTTTATCACGTTTTTCCTTGACTTTCAAGAGGAAACCCTTAATTATTTCAGAAATTCCCATTATAATAAGAATAACAGCGAATATTTTACTTAAATATTTACCGCCGATTATATCGGTAAGGAAAATTGCGCCTATGCACCCCGGTATGCCCAAAGCCAAAAATTTCAGCACGGTTTTCCATTGAATAAGCCTTTTAAAGGCGTATACAGCCACAGCCGCCGCGCCTATTGGCAAAAAGAAAATAAGGTTAATTCCCTGTGCGGAAAGCTGTTCGGTGTTTTCAAACACCCTTAAATATATTAAAAGTACGGCTCCGCCGCCCAGACCCATACCGCCTATTATTCCCGAAAGAAGCCCTGCAATAATCTTTAAAATATCCATTATTTAACAAACATCCTTATTCCCGCCCAAACCATAAAACCGCCGAAAATTATTTTAAGGTAAGTTGGGGAGATTTTTTTAAGAGCATAGGTGGCTATAACGGCTCCCACCACCCCTGCGGGAATAAACGGCAAAGCATCCCTTACCGCAACGTTTCCTTTTATAATATAAAAAACGGCGCTGATTAAAGAGATAGGAAGTATAACCGCCACCGCATTTGCATGGGCTTTCTTTTGGTCCATACCGATTTTTCTTAACATAGGTACCGCAACCATTCCCCCGCCCGCTCCCAAAAGACCGTTTATTGCACCGATAATCAAACCCGAAAAATAAGGTATAAGTTTTTTTATTTTCACAGCAATTCTCCTTTTGGGTTAGTATTACCAAAAAAACGGAGAACTCGCGTTCTCCGTTTTTAAAACAAATCAATTAAATCTTCAAGCTTCTCAATTCTGTAGGTAGGTTCTGCTGACAGCTCGCCTTTTTCTTTTGTTATAAGGCAACTGTCAAGTCCCGCATTTTTTGCGCCGAGAATATCCGAAGAAACCGAATCCCCTATAACAAGAATTTTGCTTTTGTCCTTCTCATAAAGTTTTTCAAAAACTCTGTCGAAAAAAAGTTTTTCAGGCTTTTTACTGCCCAGTTCTTCGGAAATAAAAAGATGGGATATGTAATTTTTAATTGAGCAAAGCCCAATACGGCTTCTTTGGTTATAAGCAATACCGTTGGTTATAACAGCTAATTCTTTACCCGCCTCCTTAAAATAAGAAAGCACCTTTTCACAGCCTGTCATTTCAATGGCGCACCTGCTTAAAAGGGAAAGATAATCACTTGCAAGCTTTTTGGAATCAACCCTTACGCCCTTTTCTTTGCCAAAGGTTTCAAAACGCCCCGTATAGATTTCTTCCGCTTTAATTTCACCGCGTTCAAAAGCCTTCCAGTAATCGTCGTTGATTTTACTGTAAAGGCGGACACTTTCATCATCGTTTGGTAAATTATGACGAGTGAACAATTCTTTTATGCAAAGGAATTCCGCGCCCGTAAAATCCAAAAGAGTATTATCAAGGTCGAAAAGCAGAGCGGTATACTTACTCATATTTTTCTTGAGCGTTTAATAATATCGTACTGAATAGCCGCTTTTTGCGCAGGGGTAACGTAAACCGTTTGAGTGCTGCGGTATTCGGGGTTAAGAGGATCGGGCAAAACCATTTCAACCGGCACAAGCCCTGCAGGAGCAAAAGGTGCCGAAGGCGGGGGCGCCACAGGCGTAACGGGAGCCGCGTAAGGATTACTTTGAATTCCTGCGTAAGGATTTGCGGGAGTCACAGGAGCGGCGTGAATCACCGGAGGCACGGGAGCAACGGGCACTTCGGGAGCTACCGAAGCTTCCGCGTTCTTTTCTTGCGCCGCGGGAATTTCAATTTCCACAGCGGGAATAACCGGTGCAGGCGGAGGAGTCACTTCCAGCTGAGCGCCGCAATTTTTACAGTATATAAACTGGTCGGCATTTTCAATTTTACAAACTTTGCAAATTTTCATAATTTCACCTCTAAATTAGTACGTATATAACCGACGGCAACCAATAAGTAACCGCCATAAACACAAGAGCAAATGCAAAAAGATTTACACCGCCCCGTTTTCGGTACAAAAGGAGTTTTTCTGCTTGGTCTTCGGTAGACGAATTAATTTCGGTCATGGTTTTAATAACGTGCTTATAATAAAGCTTGTTGGCAAACAAACCGCTCATAAGATGAACGAAAACCCATAATAAAATCCCCACGCACGCCAGAATGAAATTACTAAGGAGAGCTTTATCCGAAAAATTATCCATCATATATTGGGCAAGTCCCATATAACCCGTAATACCCGTTTCGGCAATTATTGAATCAAGATTAAAACTAAAGGGAGTCATGAGCAAGGTTGCCGCAACCTCTATTGCGCCTGCAATGGCGGCGAAGGCGTACATTTTACGAAGAGCAAAGCTTGCCGAAGGCAAAAGCAAGTGCCATACGCTGAAGCTTACCTTTCTGCCGTTTTTAAATTCCTTAAACTTAGGTATAAAGCGGTTGGTGGAAGCGGCAACGAAATTTTTGACTTCATCGGCTTTATGGCCTTCACCCAAATCCTCATCTGCTTTTACGCCGCCTAAATAATCAAACTGAATAACAACAGGGCCCGACTGTGCTTTCGGAGTACCGCATTGAGGACAAAAAGAATTTGTCGCGGGGTATTCGTTATTACATTTGCGGCACTTAACGGTTTCTTCCTTTGAAGGCGCTTCTTGTTCTTTAGCTTCATCTTTTTCTTCCGAAGCCTTTTTAATTATATCGTATTGTTTGTCGGTACCGTGGAATTCTTCCATTCCGCATTTACCTGCATTTATAAAGCATTCTCTGTGATGGGGCGCGCCGCAGGTAGGGCAAACCGCAATGTCGTCTTCTTCAAAAAGATACGCCTTACAGATAGGACACATTTGTCCTTTAATTTCCAAACTCATTCCTGTATTCCTTTGCAAATTTAAAAATCATTTCAAAATATTCTTTTCCGTAATTGTGAAATTCCTTGTTTTCCACCATTTTTCTAAGGGTTTCTTCGCTAACCCACCTTGCTTCCGCAACCTCGCTTGTTTGCAGCATAAGTGAAGAAACGTCGGCATCGCTTTTGGTAAACCAAATGTCAACAAAAGAATTTCGTTTTTTAATGCGTCCCATTTTTTTGCACAGACGCTGAGTGCAGCTTATTCCAAGCTCTTCAAGAAGTTCGCGCTGCGCGGCACAAAAAGAAGTCTCCCCCGAAATTGCCGAACCGCCGGTAGCGGCCCATTCACCGGGCATCAATTTTTTATCCTCGCTTCTTTTCTGGATTAAAAATTCTCCTTTATCAGATACAACCCAGATATGCACAACCAGGTGATATTCACCGGGACGCATAAAATACTTGCCTCGCACAGCCGTCTTGCCGGTAAGAGTACCGTTGGAATCCATAATATCCCATTTTTCCATAGTCGGCTATTCCTTTTTCAAAAAAAATATGAACGACCCAAAAACACATTTTGAGTACTACTTGTACCTATTATACCAAAAAAATGTCTGCGATTCAACTATCTTGTTATTTTATTTTAAAAAATCTCACAAATCTCTTGTAAATATTAAAACAATAGTATATAATACTAAGGAAGTGTATTCGGGTGTGCGAATGGGCGGGTCCTGTGCGACGGGATGCCATGAACCATGTCAGGCGGGGAACCGAGCAGCATTAAGTGGATTTTTCCGTGCGCCGCAGTAAATCGGTTCATTCGTACTCCCGTGTACACTTTTTTTAAACTATCCAAGGAGGGAAAGCAAATTGGCATATCAAGCGTTATACAGAAAATACCGTCCCGTGTCTTTTTCCGACGTAGTAGGTCAGGAACATATTACCGAAACCTTAAAAAATCAACTTGATTCAGGCAAAATTTTCCACGCTTATCTTTTTACCGGTACAAGGGGCACCGGTAAAACCACCTGTGCCAAAATTCTTTCCCGCGCCGTTAATTGCCTTTCTCCGGTAAACGGCGACCCTTGCGGAGAGTGCGCCGCTTGCAAAGCCATAGCGCAGGGTGAAAATACCGATATTGCCGAAATCGATGCCGCTTCCAACAACGGTGTTGACGATATCAGAAGCCTTCGCGACCAAATCAACTTTGCCCCCGCAAATTCAAAATACCGCGTTTATATTATTGACGAGGTACATATGCTTACCGAAAGCGCCTTTAACGCGCTTCTTAAAACCTTGGAAGAGCCCCCCGCTCATATAGTTTTTGTTTTGGCGACTACCGAGGTTCACAAACTTCCCGCCACAATTCTTTCCCGTTGCCAACGTTTCGATTTTCACCGAATTGACAGTACGGTTATTGAAAACCGCCTTAAATACGTTGCCGAAAAGGAAGGTCTTACCATCACCGACGAAGCCGCTTCGCTTATTGCCTCGGCGGCGGACGGCGGTATGCGTGACGCGTTAAGCCTTTTAGACCTTTGTGTTTCCGGCGGAAAAGAAATTAACGAGCAGGTGGTTTCTGCCGCTTGCGGTATGGCAGGAAAAGAATACCTTTTAAAGCTTGCCGACTGTTTAAAGCAGTCAAACGTTTCCGACTGCCTTACCCTTCTGGACAAGCTGTATTCTTCCTCGGTAGATATGCTGCGCCTTTTAAACGAGCTTACAGGTCACTACCGCGACCTTATGATTATTAAAACCGTAAAGGAAGAAAGAAAGCCTATAGTTTGCTCGGCGGCTCATTTAGCAGCGCTTATAAAACAAGCGGAGGATTACCCGCTTAAGGATATTATGTACACCTTACGCGTTCTTGAAGAGGTATACCCCGCTATGCAGTCGGGTGACAGACGTCTTCAAATGGAAATGGCGCTTATACGCCTTTGCGGTAAAGATGACAGCAGCACCGGAAAAGATGATTTATTACGCAGAATAATTGCTCTTGAAAATGCTGTTTCGGGCGGCACCGTTGCCGTAGTGAAAGAAACAGCCGTTAATGACGTTTCACAGGAACCGAAACAGGCTATGGAAGTAAGCAAGCCGGAAGCTGCTTATCACCCCGTTGCCGACGGCGAGCTTGACGTTTGGGATGATATTCTTGAATTGGTTTATGAAGCTTGTCCCTTGGCTATAGGAATATTAAAGGAGTCAAAGGCGTATATCGACGGCAACTTCCTACTTATCGACGCGCCAAACCCAATGTTCCGCACAATGATGAATACCAACGAAATTATGCGCGAATCAATTAAGAAATCGGCGGCGCAAATACTTGGTAAATCCTACCGATTAGGTCCTTACAAAAAAAATCAAACCTCCGCTCCCGACGATATGCTGGCAGTGGTGGCGAATAAATTAAAAGAAATTGAACAAGGTGGTAAATAATATGAAGGTCAGAATTCCCAATTCCGGCGGCCCCGGAAATATGAACGCTATGATTAAGCAGGCTCAAAAAATGCAGGAGGATATGGCTAATCTTCAGGCAGATTTGGAGCAAAGAGAGTATAGCGGTACTTCGGGCGGCGGCGCCGTTAACGTAACCGTCGACGGTAAACACAAAATAACCAAATTAACCATTGACCCCGAAATTATAGACCCTGACGATGCCGAAATGCTTGAAGACCTTATTACCGTTGCGGTAAACGCCGCAATTGAACAGGCGATTACTACTGCAGAAAATGAAATGGGAGCTATTACCGGCGGCCTCAACCTCCCCGGTATGTTTTAACGGATATGGCTTATAATATTGCTTCCCTTACCGATTTAGTGGCGCAATTTGAAAAGTTGCCCGGTATTGGAAAAAAGACAGCCCAGCGTTTGGCTTTTTATATACTTGCACAGCCCCCCGAAAGGGCACAAAGGTTTGCCGACGCTTTGGTAAACGCAAGGGAGAAAATTCATTTTTGCTCTTGCTGTCAGTCCCTTACCGACACCGACCTTTGCCCCGTTTGCTCCGACAGCACAAGGGATTCTTCCACCATTTGCGTTGTAGAAGACCCCAAAGACGTTCTTGCATTTGAAAAGACAAGAGAATACCGCGGGCTTTATCACGTGCTTCACGGTGCTTTTTCACCCTTAGACGGCATTGGCCCCGAACAGCTTAAAATCAAAGAACTTATGGCGCGTCTTTCGGACACTAACGTTAAAGAGGTCATTATGGCAACCAACCTTACGGTAGAAGGCGAAGCCACCGCAAGCTATATTTCACGCCTTGCCAAACCCTTAGGCGTAAAAGTAACCAGACTTGCTTACGGTATTCCCGTAGGCGGCGACCTTGAATATGCCGACGAAAAAACGCTTACCAGAGCTTTGGAAGGAAGAAACGAAATATAATGGAACAAAGTAAAATCGACCGCATAAATTTTCTTGCCCGCAAAAGTAAGGCAGAGGGGCTTACCGAAGAGGAAAAGGCTGAACAAGCCGTTCTTCGCAGAGAATATATAGAAGGCTACAAAAGAAGCCTTGAAATTCAGCTTAACAACACCTCTATCCTCTACCCCGACGGCACCAAGAAAAAGGTACAGAAAAAAGATTGAAAAGAATTAAAAAAACCGAGTTTTGAAAACTCGGTTTTTTGTTTGCCTTTAGATTCCCGCAAGCTTAAGTTTAAGACTTGCAAGGTCAGTAGTATCTACCTTTGTATCATTGTTAAGGTCGGCGCCGTTTTTATCTATTCCGTCTTCTTTTACCGCTCCCGCAAGGAACAGTTTTAAGGCGGCAAGGTCGGTGGTATCAACATTACCGTCAGCGTTAACGTCGCCCGAAAGGAACTGGATGTTTGAGCCGCAGGTAAATTCACCCTTCAGGGTTATTTCGCTAAAGTCAACCGAAAGGATTGTTTCGTCTGCTTTATTACCGTTTATTAAACACTTGGTATAAGAAGCAAAACTGCCCTCCACACCGTCTTTTACCTTTAAAGTAATTTCATAAGAATAGGTAATTCCGTTAACGTATTCATCGGTTTCCTTGAGTTTATTTCCAAAGCCGTCATACCAGTAAAATTCTTTCACTTCGTATACCGACTCATTCCCTAAAACTGCATTAAAACTTGGTGTGCTGTCCTGTCTCGGCACGGTGATTTCAGCAGTAGCAGAATTTATTATAAAATTTCCGCTGTTCTTACAAGTATATATACAGTATATAATCACGGTGTTAACGCTCGAAGTCACTTCTGTCCAACCGTCGTTTTTAGCGGTTACGGGCGCACCGTTCAAAGTCGCCGTTGTTTTGCTATTAACAAATTTGCAATACTTTTTACCGTTTTTAACAAAGGGGGATACCGTAATACGCAAATAATATTTATTACCCTCGACAAAGGTATCCTCTTCGGTCATTTCGTTCAAATCGTTTTCGTAATCAAGCCACATAACACTTTCTACGGTACAGTATTCGGAATCAACCGTAGCGTAGAAATCAGGTGATGCGCCGTCTTTTGGCAGTTCAAGGTCGGTTACCGCTACGCTCTTTACGGTTTTAGGCTGACAAGCGAACGTCCAAGAAAGAGACTGTTCCTTATTTGCCAAGCTTTGAACTCCGAAAGTAGCGTAATTCCCGTTTATATAACCCCAACCTTCAGGACTAAAGCCACTTCCCGAAGTATAAAATTCATAGCCGTTTTTAGCTTTAACGTCTATATAAATTCTATACTCATGGTCTATTTCAAAGGTATCATCCTGATAAAGCCATTTATCATCGGTAACGTCTTTCCAGCCAATACCGTTTATAATATAGGTGCCGTTGCTGTACGCAGTGTTAACGGTATAACCAATACCCGCTATTGCACAGTTATAGTCAGGCTTTTCACCAACAACGGGCTCACTAACACCCTCAATATCTATTTGCTCAATTATATTATCGTTAAGCTGTCCGAAATAATAATAAACGTTTATAAGCTCACTCGGTTCGGCTTCCGGATAACGGCTAACCTTTGCGGCGTAGCCGTTTACCTTTGCGGTAACGTACGGTTCAAAATGGGAATCGATAGCAAATTCATAACCCGTTGCAGGCTTTAGGTCAACGTAAACCTTATAATAATAGCCTACGGTGAAGGTACTGTTCAAATCCATTTTATACCAGTTTTCATTGTCGCTTGATTCCATCCACAGAAGCGGAGCACCCAACATATTATCGTTTGCTTGTGCTTGAAGATAGGTACCGTTTGCGCAACCAACCGATTGGTCGGGTTTGGCGTGTTGCATAGGCGCGTCTATAGTCAATTCAACATTGTTAACAGTTGCAGGACATTCTCCGAAATCAAACGCCAATTCAAGAGCTTCTCCGTCGTTTTCGATAATCGCGGCAGAAGAAAAATTTATTGTTGCGCTTGTTAAATCGGAAGCGAATTTTGAATTACTGTACGCTTTAAAGCAAATTACAGCTTTATAGCTATCTCCCGCAGTAAAGGCTCCTTCTTTTACCTCAACACCGTTTTTGTACCACTTAACCTCGCTTACAGCCGAGCCTAACGGACAGTTATAAACGTCAAACGAAATAGCCTTACCCACGCTTGGAGCGTTGATATTTACGTCTACTTCTTTAATTACACGAAAAATTTCAACCTTTTTTCCTGAAGCCGTATATTCTTGGGAATATTCGCTTTCCGGATTAAACCAACTGCCGTTTGTATAAGGTGTGTAAATTTCCTTATCCATATAATTTTCTAAAGGAGTAGAGGAAGTGGGAAGTAAAATTCCTTTAAAGGTGCCGCCGCTCAAATTAGCCTTTGCTTTAGCGCCAATACTAAGTCCGTAAGTAAGAGCGTTTTCATTGGAAGCGGTTGCAGAAAAATCACCTTCGAGTATATTAACTATACCGCCTTCTGCGTGTACCGCAGCTACTGTTTCGTCGCTTTCGGAACCGCTTTCGCATTTAACAGTACCGCCGAACACCTTAAGGGTACCTAAATCCATCCAAATCGCTTTACTGCTCACTTTAGAATTAAAGCTTCCCTTAATGGTTCCGCCATAGATATACACGCTTCCGTTAGCAATGGAAATAACTGCATTTTTACTGCTTTCACCCGACGCACAATAAGTAAGACTTCCGGGGCCGTAAATACGAAATTCTGCTTGTGGGTAGGTATTATACAGCAAAGCATCGTAATCACAATAACCGTCTTCAAATATCGCAGGCGCGGTAAATACCGCATCCCCTGTCAGATAAAGGTTTTTAAAACCGCGTACCGAAATAGCGCCCGGCAACAGCTCTTCCCCCTTAACAGCGGGTAGAATTTCATTACAGTCTCCCAGCGCTACGTAAGGCATAAACTCATTTTCCATTGCGCTTTTGAATTCCCAGTAGTTATTACAAACCGCAGGGTTATTTGCGCTCTCACCCGCGCCCTCAGGGAACTGCACTTCAAAGTTATAGCTATCGGTAATCTCAAAATCAAAGGTTACCGTAACGTCGGTATAATCGTCACCAATTTCCTTTGTTGAACACTCATAAACCTTTCCGTTGATTCATTTATAATTGCTATTTCAACATCGTCGGCAAAAGTATATCCGTTGTTGGCGGCAAGGTCAATAGTAACCGAATATTTTCCAAGGGAAAACAATCCGTCTTTCAATTCGCCTTTCCACTTTCCGAATTCGATTGAGCAGTTATGGTAGCCAAGACTTATTTTATATGAACCGCCCTCTGTTAAATAACCCTGACCGCTTAGATTAACCTTTTTAATTCTTTTATAATTTGTTCCCGACAAGGTAAAGAAATATCTTATAGCAACATTCTTTTGATCATTTGACACAGAAAGCACTTTTGCATCAATAAAATCATAAGTAAAAAGAGGAAAATCGTTATCCAGAGAAACGATATTTATTTCATCCGCCAAAGCAAATTTATATCTGCTTTCGGCTTCAAAACAAGCGTCAAAGCAATAGGTTTTCCGTTTTCAAAGCAATAACCCGTACCTACGGTGCTTTGATTTATAATGCTTCCGTTTTCTTCAAGCCAATAACCTTCACTTGTAATACACTTGTAGCCTTTTCCCGACGCAGTAATAAAAGAGCCTTGCATTAAAACAACCTCTTTGTCGGTAAGAGGGCACTCGCTGTCTCTTAAGTGAGCGCCTATATTTGTTATTTCGGTTTCCTCTGAAGCAGATACCGACAAAGGTATCATACAAAACACCATAACAAGCGATAAAATAATACTTAACGTTCTTTTAATATTTCTTTTCATAGCTGTTCCTCCTGCCAAGGGTGATATTGACTAAAAACGCCGTATATGTTAATATATAACTAATGTTACACATTAAAAATATCACATATAAAATAAAAATTCCCCACACTTTTGCGGTTTTGGTGTGGGAAAAGAAAAATTTTTAAGGAAGGGAGAGTGGGTTATGGTAAAGTCGGGCAAATTGTTATGGGCTGTACTGGTTTTATTTACCACCGTATTTTCTCTTTCGGGTTGTTCGGTAAACGGCGAGAAAACTGCAGACTTTTCCCTGCTTTACGGTACGGCGCTTTTCTTTTCGGTTGTTATTCCCCTTTGCTACGCGCTATGGATAAAAAAGAAAAACCCGTGGATTATATTGCTCTTTTTATGTATTATAACGGTAAATTTCGGCTACCTGCTCCTTTGCACCTCCAAAACCTTAAGCTTTGCCTTATGGGCAAACCGAATTGCTTATTTAGGCAGTGTGTTTTTACCGCTTTGTATGCTTATGTCGGTTTTAAGACTTTCGGATATAAGATGTAAAAAATTCATTACCTGCCTTCTCTTTTCTGTCGGCCTTTTGGTATTTCTTATTGCCGCCAGTCCGGGGTATGGCAGCCTTTATTACAGTTCGGTAAGCTTATCCGTTAAAGACGGCGCCGCCTACCTTGTAAAAGAGTACGGCCCCCTTCATATAATATACCTTTTCTATCTGCTTTCTTACTTTATGGCTATGATAGCCGTAATGATATACGCAAAGGTAAAAAGCAAGCTTGCTTCCCCCGTAAGGGCAACGTTTTTGGTTATCGCCGTATTTATCAATATAGCGGTTTGGTTTTTGGAACAGCTTGTAAGTATTGACTTTGAGCTTCTTTCCTTTTCTTATATTATAAGCGAAGCCTTCCTTTTGGGACTTGCTCTGCTCATTCAGGAAAACGAAAAACGTATTTCTCAAGTATTAAAGCAAAAAGAAAAAACCGAAGAAACAGAGTTTACAGAAGACCAAATAAGCATTTTTATAAACGGACTTAAAACCCTTACATAAACCGAAAAAACGGTTTTTGATTATTACATTGAAGGCAAAACCACAAAAGAAATAAGGGAAGTTCTGGACATTACCGAAAACACCCTTAAATATCATAATAAAAACATTTACGGAAAGCTTGGCGTCACCTCCAGAAAACAACTTGTGGCGACAAACAAATACATAAAACAAGCAAAAGTTAATTAGCAAAAAAACAATCTATTAACAAATTGTACAGTATGAAGCTTTTTATATACAAAAGGTATTAAAAAATTGTATGTTTTAACTCTTGAAAACCAAAAACAAGAATAGTATACTTAAAGCACAACGACATTTTTAAAAAAAGTGCCGCTAACGGTAATTTTGCATTATCCTCGGTTGGTGCTTTTCCTTTTGGTAGTTACCGATTTTATCGGATACTATATTATTTTTTCGGAAAGGAGAAAAGAAATGAAAAACAGAAGAATTGCGATAGGTGCATTTTTCCTTGCAGTAGTGCTTTGTCTTTCTGTTGGTTTCGCTTTAGTTACCGATATTCTTGACATCCAAGGTGTTGCTAACGTTAATGCCGATACCTCCACATTCGACGAGAACATTTACTTCTCTGACGCTGTTGCTAACGCTACAGGAGATACCGCTCGTGTTAATGCCGACGCAGCAAACGACAAGGCAACCTTTACTGTAAACAGCCTTAAGAGCAAGGGCGACACCGCAACCTTTACCTTCACTATCAAGAATGATAATGAAGTTGCGGCACTCGTTACACCAAAGCTTGCCAGCAATACCAACGAAGAATACTTCAAGGTAACCAGTGACTGGATGGTTGAAGGCGTTTCTCAGGCAAAGACAATTGATGCAGGAACCGATAAAACCTATACCATAACTGTTGAGCTGCTTAAGATGCCTACCTCTACCATCGGTACATCTATAAGCATTGAGCTTACTGCAACTGCAGACTAATTGTTTCTTTTCAGTACAGACAGCAAGGAGGAGTTAAAATGAATACCGACAAAAAGGTTTTATACATAATTTCCGGTATTTTTTCCGGAATACTGCTCCTTTGCTGTTTTGTGCCGAAACACACCTTTACAAATTTAGTTTTCGCCGCTGTTTTGGCGGTTTTTGCTCTTGTTTTTGCTCTTTTTATAAAGAAAAGAAGCATACTGAAAATTCAGCACAGACAAGTAGCGCTCCTTATGGGCGGAATTGCCGCGCTTGTTATTACCGTTTATTTTTTAAGCGGTTTGTACTTTGGCTTTGCCCGCTCCCCTTTGCCCCAAAGCTTCCTTTTAAAATACGTTATTCCCTTTATAATTTCCGCAGTTTCGGCTGAAGTTATACGACGCGTACTCACTTCTGCAAACAATAAAATTGCAGATGCGCTTTCCTATATTACGCTTACGGTTTTCGACGTAATTATTTTGTCGGGAGATTTTGTTTTTAAAAGCCACGCTTCCTTTATGGAATTTTTATCGATTGCGTTATTCCCTTCCGTAACCGCAAACCTGCTTTACACTTACGTTTCTAAAAAATACGGTGTTTATCCAAACGTTATTTACAGAATTCTAATTTCCCTTTACCCTTTTTTCATAAAGGTAAAGCCCAACCTTCCCGACGTTTTGTTCGGACTTATAAAAGTAACACTTCCTCTTTTGGTGCTTTGGTTTGTGCATATTCTTTATGAACCGAAAAAATTCACTGTAAAAAGGAAAAACAAGGTTGCCCAAGGCGTTTCCCTTTGTTTGTTCCTTATTATCGCTTTGGGAGTTGTTCTTCTTACTTCCTGCCGCTTCAGGTTCGGACTTTTGGTTATTGCAACCGAAAGTATGACCGGCTCGGTTAACAAAGGCGACGCCGTAATATATGAAGAATACGACGGTTCCCCTTTAAAAGAAGGAGAAATCATTGTATTCGGTGATGAAAACGGAAGAAGAACCGTTCACCGAATTACCGATATTGAAAAAACCGACGGTAACCTTCGTGTTTACACAAAGGGTGACGCTAACCAAGAAAGCGACCAAGGTTTCAGAACTGCCGATAACATTATCGGCACCGTAAAATTGAAAATTAAGTATCTCGGTTATCCTACTGTTTGGATGAGAGAACTATTTAAATAAATTATACTTGTTGAAAAATATTGCGAATTAAGGTGTAATTAAAATGTCAGAATACGAAAAGCAAAAACGAGCCGCTTACCGTAAGCGCAGAAAGAATTTTTTAACCTTGTTTTTGGCGGTAGTCGCTATTTTCGCGGCAGCTCTTATTATTTGCGGCGCCGGATATGTTAAAGCGGGAAAGGAATCTTTTATTCCCTATACCGAAAAAGGCGATGCAATTTATAAAGCCTACCTTGCCGATAACGGATTCTATACCGAAGACTACTTAAACGGCAGTCACGCGTACGTTGCCACCCTTATAGAAAAAATGACCGCCGATTTTTCCTACGATATAGCAATGGACACCGACAACGTTAACTTTAAATACAATTACGGTATATCGGCGCAGCTTTTAATTAAGGATAAAATTTCGGGCAAGGCAATTTATAACCCCGTCTACGTCCTTAAAGAGCCTGTCAGCGCATCTTGTCAAGACAACAAGTTAAGCATTAAAGACAGTGTTGAAATCGACTACCAAAAATATAATAATCAGGCGAAGGAATTTATAAACGCATATCATTTAAGCGACACCGAAGAACAGCTTGTTGTAAAGATGAACATAAACCTTATTGGCGAAAGCGAAGAATTCGCCCAAAGCAAAAATAACAGTTACTGGGTTGAAGTGGTTATTCCTTTAAACAGCGCTACCGTTACTCCCTTTGTTAACACCCCTGCAAACCAAGAAAGCAAAATTCTTGTAATTGCACACAGCAACCGTGAAGCCTTTAAAATGTTCACACTTATCTTTGGCATTTGCGAACTTATAATTGTTGTTATCACTCTTCTGTTTGCCGCTCTCACAAAGGATAAGCACATTGATTACACAAGAAGAGTTCAGAATTTAGTTTCAAGTTATAAGTCTTATATTCAAAAGATAAACACACCCTTTGATTCGCAAGGTTATCAAGTGCTGCAGGTGGACACCTTTACCCAAATGCTTGAAATAAGAGATACGGTTTTAAGACCTATTCTTATGTACGAAAACGAAGATAAAACCTCTACCGATTTCTTTATTACCGACCAAAATATTATGTATTTATACAAAGTAAGCGTTTCTGACGATTATTCCGAAAACGCCCTTACTTCCTTTATTGCAAAAGGCGGCAAAGAGGAAAAAGTAATATATACCACAAACAACGACTGATTCTAAAAAAAGAAAGGAAGATATGATATGCTGAAAAATTGGCACAAGGTCATTATAGCAGTATCTTTTTCCTTTCTTTTATGTTTTTTTAGTATAGGTTATGCCCAAGTGACCGACATTTTAGATATTCAGGGCGTTTCAAACATTGAACCGAAAATAGGCGTATTTATAACCGATACTTCCGTTGCTGACGGTGTTACGGTAAAAGGGTTTACCGACTGCGTTTTAAGCAGCACCACCGACTTAAACGGCAGAACCGAAGCTACTGTTAACGTAACGGTGTATAACAATTCTTCCGTAGTTTACGGTTACAACGTTATGAAATACGTTGTGGACGAAGGTTCATACGACAACGACCAAATTTCCGTTTCTACCAAAATGGAAAAGAAACACCCCGACTGGACAGTGCAACCCAACGGTTACTTAACCTTCCCCGTAACCTTTACCTTTATAAAGGGGGCAAACACCCAAAACACCGTACTTAATTCGGTTATTGAATTTGAATTTCTCCCTTATGACGAAATCCCCGTTGAAGACGACGAAACCACCGTTAACAACGCTATGGACCGTTTTGAAGAAATTCTTAATACCCCCGAGGAGCACGAACTTTTGGATAACTATATGGACAATATCCCCTCCAACGACCGAAATTCCACCTATATTTCCAATGTTCCCGGCGCTAATTCCACCGATATTGCATCAATTGAAAGCCTTTTCGTAGGTAATCTCCATATAAACATTAACGGTGTTCAAACCGACGTTAAGATTATGATTAAGGAAGAAAACATAACCAACAGCTATCAAGGAAATGAAATGGTTATTTATATGACCACCGACCCGCTGGATACCCGCTGGGCAACCGCAATAGTATACCGTTGCGTTTTTGTAAACGATAACGGCGTATGGAAAAGGATGAATGATATTACCCAAGGCAAAGCCAACGTATGCGACTATTCAAGCGGTATGCGTTGGGGCACAGGCTCCTTTAACACCGACTCCTGGAAAGCTTCCTAACAACAAAAATCCGAGTTTAAAACTCGGATTTTCTATTTATATTCTTTTTGTTTTCATTTTTCGGGCTATTAAAGTCAGTACCAAAAGTATTACGTAAAGTCCGGCTATTGTAACGAAAATGGCGGGCCAGCCCCATTTATCCTTAACGAAACCGAATATAACCGCTTGAATTGCGGCGCCCATATAAACCGCCCAGTCAAACACGCCCACAACGGTAGACGAAAAGGCTCTTCCGCCAATATCGCCTGCTATTGCCCAAATAACGCCCGTTACCATAGCGAACACTCCAAGTATAAACAACATACCCGACGCCATTTGCTGGCTCTTAATAAAGGGGAAGGCAACCATTCCGCAAATAGTTATAACCGACGCAATTATAAGCATTGGTTCTCTTTTGCCCTTTAAGAGTTTATCGGTAATAAGGGGGAAAATAAACATAGCGCAAGCCTGACCGAAGGGGAGAAGAATTGAACTGAAAATACCGTCCTTAATGGAAAGTCCCAGTTCCTCCATAAAATAGGTAGGCACCTAGGTAAGAAGACCGTATCTGCCCACTCCCGCAATAGCCGAAATAAGGCAGAAAACCCAAACCTTAGGTTCACTGAAAAGCACCATATAAGGATAGAAGTAACCCTTTTTCTTTATATTTTCGGCAAGCTGGTCGTCCTTTTCGGTATTTACCTCTTCAAAAGGAGCAAGTCCAACGTCCTCCGGCTTTTCTTTAAAGAAGAAAAAGAACGCTACAAGCATAAGTACCATGGGAATCATTGGGTAGCGAAAAGCCGCTCTCCAACCCCACTGGGGATTCCAGTCGAGACAAAGCATTATGGTGAGGTAAGTAACTACCTGAGCAAGTCCCGAAAACGCGGTAGCAAGCCCCGTTGCAAAACCTCTTTTGGATTTCGGCCACCATTTATTAAGTATACCGAGTCCGTTAGACCAAACCATAGACTGGAAGAAACCGTTAAAGCCCCAAAGCACCGCTATTACGGGAACGGAACTCTGGAAAGAAATCAACACGTTAAGTGCGGCAGATGCAATAATACCGAACATCATAAACCGCTTATATCCAAAAAACGCGCCCAGCCTTCCGTTAATAAGCTGACCGAAAGTGTAGCACCAGAAAAGCGCCGATGATACAACCCCCAGAGCCGCCGTACTCGAACCCAGTTCTTCCGCCATAAGCGACATTACAAGGTTAATGTTTTGTCTTCCGTTATAAAAGAAAAGATATGTAATTCCGAAGCTTAACAGCATAAGCCAAGCCCACTTTGTGAACCTTTTATAATCCCTTTCATTATAACCGAAGGTGTCTTTAATTTTTCCCATATAAAATCCCCTTCTTTTTTCACTGATAATGATTATAATGGTTATGGTTAGTCGAAACAAACTTGTTTCGACACAAAATCTTTGATTTTGCGGCAAATTTTCTTTGAAAATTTGTCCATACCCATTGCAATGAATGTTGTGCAAAATTAAATCATAGAATTTAATTTTGCTA
>JAZRKJ010000076.1:0-11590 GCA_045646245.1 Acutalibacteraceae bacterium | reverse complement strand
ATGCTTCTACTGCTTTCTTCCTGAATTCATTGCTATATTTCTTGTTCTTGTGTGTCCTTCTTGGCATAAAATTAACCCCCTTAAAGTAGTCTCGAAAACTTTTTGTTTTTTCGAGTGTCTACTCTAAGGGGATTATATCACTTGGCTGGCGCTTTATCTTTTTAACTTTTGCTGTTCGTTTTTTATTAATATTATAAACGGCGTGCCCCTAAAATATATTTCGGGTGCATACCTTTTGAGAAGTCTTTATTTTATTGCATCTATCGTTGTTATAGTGCTGTGCGCTTTCGGTTATGCCCAAAGCAAGGGTCGTAAAGGTCTTAAAATTACGGCTGTAGTGCTTCCTCTGATTACCGTCCTTTATAATTCGGCAACGGGTATTTTTGCGCCGTTAGTTAAAAATATCTTTAAAATCAATTATTATTACAGAACCGATTTTCTATCCTTGGCGGTTTCTCTTTTGGGCGTTGCTGCTTTAACCTTTGCGCTTTTATATCTTTTTAAGGCATTCAAAGACTCAAAGGCGTTAATCGCTCTTGTTTCGGTTTATTACGGCTTCAGCCTTTGCTTATCTTGGTTTTATAATATTCAGTCTTTATGGAATATAGTGCTTTACGGCGGTATGCAAGATGCGTTTTTTAACGCTTTTATCTGCTTTGTTAATATGATTATAGCAGTGATATCCACCGCAACGTGGATTATATTTACTAAAAAAATAATCATAAACGAAAGCTGAAGCTAAAAAGCTTCGGCTTATGTTTGTGACTATTAAAAAATGTTGTAATTTCTTTTGTTGAAACAATTTTAATAAAGGTGGAAATATTATAAATGACCGTGCTGTTGGCTTGACAAGAAGCATATAAAACTGGTATAATCGTAGAATTGAAGGAGAAATTTATGAAAAGGTTTATATGTTTATTTTTGACAATGGTACTGTTGGTGCTTACCTATAATAATTTAATATACGAATGCTTTGCGTCAGATATTTCTTACGAAATATACAGAGGCGATTTAAATGTTGACGGAAAGGTTGATACCGAAGACTTAGCTAACTTAAAGCTTATGCTTGCAGACGTTGATAAGAGTTCTGCGTTAATTGCCGATATAGATTATGACTGTATAGTAAATACTACCGACTTTGCGTTGTTAAAGCTTTTTTTGGCCGGTGTATATGATTATATTTCGGATAGTGTGCCTATTGTAGGAAGTTATGATATAGATAATAACACCTTTTCGTTAAATGAAGGCTTGCCTTCCGGAACCTATGCCTTAAATTATGAAACGGCTTTGGGCGAAATTGAAGATTATTCGGAAATATGTAAGCTTCAAATAAATGAAAATGGCGAAGGGACAGCCTACAGTGGCTTTATTAAGGAAAATTCTGCTCCGGCAGAAGCTGTAACCATAGGTGTTTACAGCTCGAATAAAGAAAAAGTAGGGGAAATACTTCTCGACGGACTGAAAAAAACCGATTTAGGCCAAAAGCTGTATAGCTTTGGTGCACTATCTGACGTGCATTTGCAAAGAAAAACCGGTGAAGAGGATTATGAGCGTGCATTAACCTATTTTAATACCGAGGAACAGGTGGAATTTATTACCGTTGCAGGTGATTATACTGTGACGGGTACCGAGGAAGAAATGGCACAGTACCAAGCCTTTGTTGAAAAATATTCTCCGAATATTCCCATTTATGAAATTACCGGTAATCACGAGGGGCAACAGCCACAGATTTCAAATTACGTTGAAAAGTATACGGGAGAGCCTCTATATTATTCGTTTACTTACGGTAATGATGTTTTTATTATGGTGGGTGATGCCACTGCCACTCAAAACCTTTTTACAGATGAAGAAATGACGTGGCTTTATGAGACGTTGGAGGAAAATAAAGATAAGCGGTGCTTTGTATTTCAGCACGTTCCCTCTTTAAATACCTCGGGTATGGCGGCAGATATTTATGAAAATAACAATTGGGGCGGAAAAGATGCCGTAGTATACGAAAGCTTAATGGAGCACTATTCTAATGTAATTTGGTTTCACGGGCATTCTCATCTTAAATTTGAACTGCAAAGCATTGATAAAAAGGCTAACTACGATGGTTCTCAGGGCTTTCATTCGGTTCATATTTCTTCCCTTGCCGTTCCCAGAACGGTTGATAGCTCCAATAAACGTGTTGAATCGTACGAGGACAGTCAGGGCTATGTTGTAGACGTGTACGAAAATGCTGTAGTTTTACGGGGAAGAGATTTTATAAGCGGAAGTTTTTTGCCTATAGCAACCTATACTCTTAATACAACTACCCGAAACGTTGATGCTGACACTTATTTAGATTATACGGGAACGGTGCTTAATTCCAACACCAATATTTTGGCCGAGGAGGGTAACTGGTATAAAAGCAAGGTGGACAAAAGCAATATCACCAAAATTACCTTTGCGCAGGAATACGACACCGACGTTTATGACGAGCTCTGGGATGCAGGTATTATTGAAAACGGACAGGTAATGGTGTACCGAAACGGAACAGAGCTTACAGTTACGGGAAACAAATACGGAATTCAGTTGAATGCCGATTCTGATAATATGTTTAAGGATTTTGTCAGAGTTGTGGAAATAAACGGTTTGGATGTTGTAAAAAGCGCGAATTTGACATCCTTTACCGGCGTTTTTCTAAACTGTCAAGCGTTGAAGGAAATTGACGTTTCTAACCTTAACTTTAAAAATATCAGGCGCATTGATGAGGCCTTTAAGAATTGCAGCTCCTTAAAAAAAGTTGAGTTAATGAGCGATATAGCTCAAAATTCTATATACAAAGACGTTTATATGCTGAATTTGTTTTACGGTTGCTCGGCACTTGAATACGTGGATTTCAGCGTACTGCCCGATAATAAAATTTATTATACCTCCTGCGTATTTTACGGCTGTGAAAACTTGAAAGAAGTGAAATTCGGAGGTTGTGGTATTTCTAATGCTACCAATATGTTCTTAAAATGCACTTCATTAAAAAATGTGGATTTAAGCAACGTTGATTTTTCAACCTGCACAAGCTTTACATCGATTTTTCAAGGCTGTAAAAATCTGGAAAAGATATTTTTTGCCGATGATATTAATCTTAGTAAGGTTAAATCAATAAAAAGTGCATTTAAAAACTGTTATCTTTTGGTTTTGGACTGTTCGGCTTGGGATATGCCTGCCTTAACAGATAACACTTCGGCTAACGAAAATGCACCGGGCGTTATACTTCCTAACTTTAAATTAAATAGTTCTAACTTGGGAGATGCTTAGTAAAGAAGCATCTCCTGATTTTTTGTATAAATAATTACACTTTCAAAAATGAAAATAATAAGTGATATTATATTCGCCCCTTAACCTTTTAAGATAATATAACAAAGGCGCCCTCTTTCGGAGCGTTCAGTTAGGCATTACCCTTTAGTGAACGCTCCGTTAGTCAGCGCTTTTATTTTAGCGTTATAAAATCGTTGTTTTCCGTTACGGACTTATGGCAGGTGAAAAGCAATGTCTGACCGTCGCTACAGTATTCTTTTAAAAATTCTACAGCCTTTTTAAGTCTGTTATCGTCATAGCGGTCGAAGGGGTCGTCTAAAATAAGGGGAAGCTTTTCACCGTCGCCCGACAACAGTTCGCTTACGGTAAGTCTTAAAGCAAAATAGGCTTGGTCGATGGTGCCGTCGGAAAGGGTTTGCCAGTCGTTAGAACCGAAAACGTCCTTTTCTTCTACCGCAATATTGAAGCTCTTGGAAACCGAAACGGAAGAATATTTTCCGTCGGTAAGTCCGGAGAAAATTTCACCGGTGCGGTCACCCAAAACCGAACCGAAGGTTTCGCGAACCTTTGCAAAGGCATCGCTTAAGGTTTCTAAAGCAATGTCCGCGCTTTCGCAAAATGCGTATTCGCTTGCAATAAGCCGTTCAAGCTCGGCTATTTCGTGTTCCAGTTCCGTGGGGTGTTTTGCAAAACGAAAATCGTTTCTCTGTACGGCGGTGTCGTCGGCAATTGTTTGCTGAAGGGCTTCAAATTCCTTTTTCTTAAATATAAGACGCTCGTTAAGGTCGTCAAGGTCGCCAACCGAAATTGCCCCTTCAGGAATTACAGAAAGTTCCTTTTCGGCATCTTCGGGAGAAATTCCGTCCAAATCCTTTTTAAGAATGGCTATGCGCATTTCAAGGTTTTCTTTCTTTTGCAGGTTGGTTTTGTGGGAATAAAGGATAATTTCCATACCTTTGGGAGAAAATTCCTTTTGCTTTGAAGTGGCGAAAGCGGTGAGAACGGTTTCTATATTACTGATACGGGAAGTCAGAGAGTTTAACTGTTGGCTTGCCGATTTGTACTGCTCATATTTTGAAGTGAAGCTTTCACCTGCGGCAATTTCCTTTTGCTTTGCTACCGCTTCTTTTGCAGTCAGTTCGTTAATCGTAAGGGTAAGAGCAACGCTTTGCTTTTGTTTTGCGTCAAGCTTTGCGCGGATTTCGCTTTCTTCTTTTTCAAGAACAAGGGGGTCTGCTCCGCTTTTTTTACGAAGCGCAAAGGTAAGAATAAGGAATAAAAGGGTAAGAGCGGCTCCTGCGCCGAAAACAACTGTATTAAAGGCAAACTCAACAAGGAACGCCGCAATACTCACAATAAGAAAAATAACTGCCAGTATGGGGAAAAGCGGACGAATTTTCGGTTTTTTTGTTTTTGCTGTGAATATTTCTTTTGAAATTGTGTCCGCATCATTTTGAAGGTTTGAAATTTCGCTGTTCAAAGAATTAAACTCGCTTTGTTTTGCGGCTAATTCCTTTGCAATTTCTTCGGAGGATTCCGCCATATCCACTTTTTTCTTTAATTCGTCAACTTCTTTTTCTAATTTTGCGGTGCTCTCTATAAGTTCGGGAAGGCTTTCGCTGAGTATTTTATATTCGCTAAGCTTACTTTCGGCTTCGCTTACAAGCGAAACGGTTATTTCCTCTCCATTTTCAAAAACAAGTTTTTTGTTTATAGAATCCAGCGCAGAGGAAGCATCGCAGTACTCTTTTAGCTTGGCAAAGCGTTTGCCGCCTTCCGCCGCTTTGATGTGGGCGGTCAGCCTTCCGATTTCGGTTTGAATAGAGGCAAGACGCGACCTTTCATTTTCTAAACGCAGGTCACAGTCCTTGCGTTCCTGTTCGGTGCGTTTGGCTTTTTCCAACTGATTTTTAAGGTCGGTAAGTTTTTCGGTATCGCGGGAGATTTTTCCGCCTCGTCCTGTTTTTGTAATTAGCGCGTTTTTTGCCTTTTCAATTCTGCCTAAAATTTCTTCAGCGGAAAATTCTTCGTTTCCCGTACCTGCAAGGTTGGAAAGACGGGCATTTAATTCTCCTTCACCCGAAGCGTTTTTGTTAAAGTTCCCATGGTCACTTAAAAATACGGTGCGTTCCGCCGCTTCAAGAGAAATTCCCAAAAAACGTTTGCCTAAATCTTCTTTGCCTGTAAAGGTTTCACGTTCTCCGCTTGAAAGGTCGGTTACGGCGATTTTGTCGGTGGTGTTGGTGGCTTTGAAAATACGTTCAATACGGTATTTTTTACCGCCGCTTTCAAAATCTATACTTCCCGCCATGGGTTTGTCGTTTCTGGGGGCGTATTTCTTTCTGGGGTTTTTGTAAATCTCGTCGTTGCTTTTTGCTTTTGTTCCGTAGAACATCATACGGATAAAGGTCATAAGGGTGGTTTTACCGTCTTCGTTATCACCGTAAATAAGGTTAAGCCCGTCGGTAAAATCAAAGCGTTTATCTTCGAATTTGCCGAAAGCGGAGATATAAACAGAGTTAATCTTCAAGGAAAGTCACCTCTTCTTCAAAGGCACGTAAGCCCAGTTCTAAAGCATTTGTAAGTTTTTCTTTGTCTTCTTCCTTTGCCGCTTCGATTTTTTGGAGCATCATAGCGGCAAAATAACCTTTTAAGTTTTTTTCGGTTGCCAAAGCGTAAGGGTCAACACCCGCTTTGGTTTTATCCTTTATTTTAATAAATGAAACGCTTGGGGAAATACGGGCAATAATTTCCTCTTTGTCAATACCGGCTTCGCTCTGTCTTGTACCCGTAAGAGTTATTCTGTAATAATGGGCACCGTAGTTTGTACCGGTTGCGGTTATTGCTGATTTTATTGCTTCGGTAATATCTTCAACGTCGGTAACGTCAACGTCTATTCTGTGGTGAATACGTTTGGCGGTGGGCACAAATTCCAAATTTATATTGCCTTTGCTTACTTCACCCATATAGACGCCCTTTTCGCCGTATTCGTCAAAGCCTTGACCTTCGGGACAGCCGCAATAAGCAAGGGCGGTGGTGCCGACGTATTGGATTTGGCTGCGTGTATGAACGTGGCCCATAGCAATATAATCCATTCCGCTGTGTTTTACAAATTCCGGTGTAATAGGACGGTAATTTCCCGAAAGGTCGGAACGGGTTTCGCCGTGAATAACGCATAAATTAAAATAATCATCATTAGGGGGAGTAAGAGAAAAACGTTCCTTGCCTGAATTATATACTCCGTCAAAGGAAGCGCCGTAAACTCGGCAACGAATATCGTCAAAGGTAATAACCGAATCCTCTTTGGGTAAAACAAAAACGTTTGGCGGTAATTCTCTTAAGGCAAAGGGCGAGTCCGCGGTTAACGGGTCGTGATTGCCTAGAGCAATTACCGCGCGGGTGTGGCTTAATTTTTGAAGAGCGGCGAAAACACCGTCCTCCAGCGCCTTATCTATGTGGTTGCTTTCCAGCAAATCACCCGCAATAAGTAATAAATCTATAGAGCTTTCTTCACAAAGGGAAACAATTTTTTCAAGGGTTAAAAGAGTTTCATACCGTCTTGATGACGCACTTGCGCCAAGGTATGAACATTCTGCACCAACGTGCAGGTCAGCGGTATGCAGAATACGTACTGTGTTCATAGCATATTTACTCCTATTCTGTCGAATATACAATATTATTATACTATCTTTAGCGGGTAAAGGCAACGAATAAATTTCAATATTGTAAATTGATTTTGAAGCGCTTTTATGATATTATAATATCATAAAAACATAGGAGGAAAATAAAATGAAAAAATTAAAGAAATTATTGGCAATAGTATTGTGCCTTCTTCTTATTCTATCGGTACTTCCTATGAGTGTTTCCGCCGCGGTTTCCGGTTATGAAGAAATGACGCTTGATAATCCTGTTCGCGTGGAAAAGGTAGAAGGCGCTTCAAATTTTAAACAACTATGTTATACGCCAAGTGTAACGGGCTATTATGTCTTTGAAACGACACCCGTAAGCGGTAATTTGAACCTTACGGCAAGCGTTTCAACCGAAAGCAACAAGCTTATCGACAGTGACGACAGCTATAACGGAGAAACAAGTATAGAATGTTTCCTTGTTTCGGGTGTTACTTATTTATACGTTATAGGCTTTCATTATGATTTGGCAGGTTGTTGTGATGCCAAGGTCGTTTTAAAGGAAGAGATAAACGTTACCGCTCTTAGCTTAGATACCGAGGTATTAACCGAAATCGCTACCCCCGGCCAAAGGGTAATGTATTCCTTTACTCCTGACGTTACCGACAACTATACCTTTAGCGCCGTAGGTGAAGGAAACGCAGATAATAAGGCGGAGCTGTACGATTTTGAGGGTATACTTATTGCCGATGACGATGACAGCAACGGAAACAGCAATTTTAAAATAAGCCAAAAAATGGAAGCGGGCAAAACCTATTATTACAGCGTGTTTCTTTATGATGAGGAAATAACGGGTGAATTCCATGTTATTTTGGAAAAATCTGTCGCTGCCGAGTCAATAGAAGTAGTTTGCACGAATGAAACGTACAGCGATATAGCATTTGTCGGAAATGTGCTTCAATATACGGTTAAGACTTCTCCCGAAGAATCGGTTGTTGACAATGTGAGCTGGTCGGTTTCAGACCAAGAGGTTGCAGACGTTTCTTACACCAACGAAAATGAAGTCGCAATTGAATTTTACGGCACCGGCACGGTTGACATTACGGCAGAAACTGACCTCGGCTTAAAGGATAGCCTTACCGTAACGGTTAAGGAATTGCCCGTAACGGTTTTAACCAAGGGAGTAGAGGTAAGCGTTGATGCGTATGAATCCCGCGGTTATGATACAATCTCCTTTACTCCCGAGGAATCGGGCAATTACGTATTTGTCGCAACGGGTGTTGGTATATCAAGAGTTATCCTTTATGATAAAGAAAGCTATACCTTAGATGAACAATACTCCAATAATAACAGTGTTAGAATTGCTTATGACTTAGAAGCGGGTGTAACCTACAATTATTGTGTAGAATCAGATGAATTAGCCGTATTTTCGGTTGTGGTAGGTGAGAATACTCCTGCAACGGGAATTGCGGTTTTAGGTGAAAATATTAACGGCAACTACGGTGAAAATATAGAAATGCTTGTAAAGCCCGTACCGAGTTATGCCGAACTTGATGAGTCTGTCGTATGGCAGAGCAATGACGAGAACGTTGCTGTATTCAGCGGTAATATTCTTACCTTCGTGGGCTTTGGTACCGCTACCGTAACCGCTACCGTGGGAGAGCTTACCGCTACGGCGGAGGTTACCTGTAATCATCCTGCTGAAATTACCCTTGACCAAACCGTAAGGGTTAATATTGATAAAGAAGGAAGAACCGTATATTATAGCTTTGTTCCTTCCAAATCGGCAAAATATATGTTAAGTTCCAAGGGTGATTTTGATACCCAAGTTTTCCTTTACGATGCAGAGTTTAACAACCTTGATTATAACGACGATTACGAAGACAGAAACTTTGGACTTGAATATACGCTTGAAGAAGGAGTTACCTATTACTACGGTGTGGCTATGCTTTCTTCCTCCGCCGTGGGTGAATTCGACATTACGCTTACTGAAAAGGTATACGTTAAGGAATTAAAGGTTAAAGATTTCCCCAACGATACCTACGAGCACGGCCAATTGTATGAAACCGTTGACTATTCGGGTCTTATACTGGACGTTATCTGGTCTGACGGCAGTGTTACAAACTGGTATTACAATGCTCCCGAGGAAATAGACGGTTATGAAGTAGAAATAGAGTGTGAGGAAAACCCCTTAACGGGTTATATCATTATTTACTGCGGCGAAATTGAACTTCGACACGAAGTAAAATTCTTTGAAACCAACGTAGCAAGCCTTGAACTTATTAAGGAAAGTAAACAGGTTTACTATGAAAACGTTGACGGCTATTTTGACACGGACGAAAACGATAACGAATATTTCTATTACTATTTACATACTCACGACGATGCAGTTGTACGTATACATTATACCGACGGCAGTCACTCAGACGTCAGAGTTAACAATTACGTTGACGGCAGCTGGATAGAGATAATTGACGAGCAGTACGAAAAACACTTTGCCTTTGGCACCAACTACGTAACCGTTGCTTATAAGGGCAAGAGTACCGTTATGCCTGTAAAGGTAGAAAAGAACCCGGTAGATAAAATTGAACTGCTTAAGGCATCAACGCAGTACTACGTATTAAATTACGGCGGCTATTCCTTCTTTGACCAATACGAATACGAAACCTTTGCGCATGAGGATGCCGTAATCCGTATATACTATAACGACGGCACAACCAAGGAAACCACGCTTGAAAACTTGGATTACAGAATACTGGATGAACAGGAAGAAAAACCTTGGGCTATCGGAAGTGAAAATAACTACGTAATTATAAGTTATATGAATCACTCCGTAAAAATGCCGATTACGCTTATTGAAAATCCGGTAGAAAAAATTGAAATAGAAAAGGGCACCGGCCTTACTTATATTGAAAATTATGGCGGATATTATGATTATGACGAGAACGGAGACGAGTATTTCCACTACTATGAAATGAATCATGATGATGCAATAATTCTTATAAAATATAAGGACGGCACCACCAAAACGGCAAGGCCTTACGAAGTGATAGACGGTTTTGAAATAGAACTTTCAGGCAATCAGTACCGTAACCCCTGGAAGGTTGGCGGTGACAACAATTTTACTGTTTCCTACCTTGGACACAAGGCAGAGCTTCCCGTAACGGTAGTTGAAAACCCCGTTTTGCGTATTGACGTTGACGACGAGTTTTCATTAACCATTATGGAAAATACCAACGGTTATATGAATGGAGATTTTTATTATTATAACTTCGATATTCCCGGCGACCTTAAGATTACGGTATACCTTACCGACGGTACAACGGTTGAAACTACATACTCAAGTCGGTTTTTAGGTACCTATTTCACCTATGAATCATATCAGGAAATCGACCCTTGGACCAAAGACGGCGAAAACTTTGTTGAAATAGAACTGTTAGGACATACCGATACCTTACCCGTAATTATTACCGAAAATACTGTTGATAGAATTGTGCTTAATTCTATTCCCACAAAGGAATATTATATGTGGGATGAAATGTACGGCTATGCGGACGAGGACGATTACGTATTATGGCCTACCGAATTCGAGGGACTTTCTTTTACCGTTTATTATAAAGACGGTACAAGTGAAACCTATACCCATAAGGATATAGACGATGAAGGAAAAATTAACGGCTACGACATATATATTTATGACAGTATCTATATAGATGCCCCCGGCACTTATCCCTTTACCTTTACTTATATGGGTGTTGAATTAGAATATGATATAAAGGTTGTGGGAAGTAACGTTAAGTCTATGGAATTTACTCGCTTGCCCGATAATTTAAACTACAGCAGCAATGGCTTTGCGGCTCCCGATTTATCAGGCGCAGAAATAAAAATAACATATTTTAGCGGTGTAACCGAAACAATTTCCGTTAATAGAGATATGTTCAAATTCTTCTTTATGTCGTCATCTCCTTATTACGAAATAGATAAACGTATCAGTGTGAGCTACGATTACGAAGAGGGTATGTACAAACTTCATTATAACGGCTATGATTTGTACCTTGATAATTTTAATATAATTGATGATACGGTTGATTCTATTGAAGTTAAAAAGTTCAGGCTTAACGGTAAAGGAGTGATAGTTAACCTTGTTTTGAGTGACGGCACCGAAAAGGAAATCACGACCAAGGTGATAGCCAGCACTGAAAACGGATACGGCCTGTTCGGAATAACCGAAAGTTATGCGGGTCTTATGTTGCTCAATATAGATCCCATATACGACCAACAGGGAGAATTAGAGGGCTATTGCTTCTATATAGCCGACAACGAAGCAGAAGTATACGAAGTGCCCGGCGATTGCAATAACGATAAAAAGGTTAACACTACCGACCTTGCTATATTAAAACTTCACCTTGCAGGCGCGGCAGAGGAAATTAACCTTGTCGGCGCAAACTTCGATTGTGACGACAAAGGCGAAATTAATACTTCCGACCTTGCCGAATTGAAACTGTATCTTGCAGGTGTATAAGAAAAATAAAAAATATCCTTGGTTTCCAAGGATATTTTTTTATATGCATTATTGCTATATTGAAAAAAATAATGTATAATAAAATGGAATATACTGTATGGAGGCGAGTAACGTGGATGTGCGGCTTAATGACGTTTTGCAAATGAAAAAGAAACACCCTTGC
>JAZRKJ010000075.1:0-5126 GCA_045646245.1 Acutalibacteraceae bacterium | reverse complement strand
CAGCTTCTCGGTATAGGCCTTGACGGTCACATAGGCTTTAACGAACCCGATGAATACTTTACTGCAAAGACTCATCTTGTTTCTCTTGACCCTTCTACTATTAAAGCCAACGCCCGTTTCTTTCAAAGTGAAGCAGACGTTCCCACAAAAGCAATTACTATGGGTATGATGTCAATTATGCAAGCCAAAAAGGTATTGCTTATCGCAAACGGCGCCGCTAAGAAAGAAATTTTAGATAAAGCCTTCTTTGGCCCCATCACCCCTCAAGTTCCCGCCTCAATTCTTCAGCTTCATCCGGATTTAACTGTTATTTACAGCGAAAACTAAGTTTTAAACGGCAATTAAAAGATTGCCGTTTTTTTATGGACTTTAATTTAGATTTATGGTATAATTTATTTATATGATAAAAAAGAAAGGACGGCTATGATTTGAACCCTAAACTTAAAGAGAAAACCCTTGAATCTCTTTCAGCAGTTTTACCCATTACGGGTATTGTATTTTTTATAAGCATATTTTTGGTTCCTATGGAGCTTGGAACCGTTGCCATGTTTTTAACGGGCGCGGTTATGCTTATTATCGGTATGGGCTTTTTCCAGCTTGGCGCCGAAATGTCAATGACACCGATAGGCGAAGGTATAGGCGCGCAAATTTCTAAAGTAAGCAAAGTTCCCATTGCACTTCTTATAGGTCTTATTATGGGTATAATCATAACCATCTCCGAGCCCGACCTTCAGGTTCTTGCAGAACAAGTGCCTTCTATCCCCAACTGGATTCTTATTATAACGGTTGCTGTGGGTGTAGGTATATTCCTTGCTTTTTCAGTTCTCAGAATTCTCTTTCAAATTGATCTATCCGTAATACTTATAATTTTATACGGAATACTGCTTATTGCTTCTCTCTTCGTTCCGAAAGATTTTCTTGCGGTAGCTTTTGATTCGGGCGGTGTAACTACAGGTCCTATGACCGTTCCCTTTATTATGGCTATGGGTGTCGGCCTTGCTTCTGTTCGAAGCGATAAAAACGCTACCAGCGACAGCTTCGGTCTTGTTGCCCTTTCAAGCGTAGGTCCTATAATTGCCGTATTGTTTTTAGGTCTTTTTTCAAAGCCTCACGACGGCGCTTTTTCAACAACAGAAATTCCCGTTGTTGAAACCACAAGAGACGTTGCTAAAGAATTCCTTTTCGGGTTTCCTAAATACATTAAAGAAGTAATCATTTCTGTGCTTCCCATAATCGTCGTTTTCGCTCTGTTCCAAATCTTTTGCAGAAGATACCAAAAAAATCAAATCAAGCGTATTATAGTAGGTTTTGTTTATACCTGCATCGGTCTTATATTGTTCCTTTGCGGTGTTAATATAGGTTTTGCTCCTGCCGGTGCGTTTCTCGGTAAAGCGTTAGCAGGCGGTGCTTATAAATGGGTGCTTGTTCCCATTGGCGCGATTATCGGATATTATATAGTAAAAGCCGAGCCCGCCATTCAGGTACTTAATCACCAAGTAGAGGGCGTTACCAACGGTGCTATTTCGGTTAAGGCTATGAATCGCGCAATGTCTATAGGCGTATCGGTGAGCGTTGGTCTTTCTATGTTACGCGTACTTACCGCCATTCCTATTCAGTATATAATAATTCCCGGTTATATTATTGCTTTGGTACTTTCCAGACTTGTTCCGAGAATATTCGTCGGTATTGCTTTCGACTCCGGCGGAGTTGCCAGCGGTCCTATGACAACCACCTTCCTCTTACCCCTTAGTATAGGCGTTTGCCAAGCGGTAGGCGGAAATATTATGAGCGATGCCTTCGGTGTGGTTGCTCTTGTTGCGCTGACTCCTCTTATCACCATACAAATAATGGGTCTTTTATATCAGTTCAAAACCCGTAAGAAGTCAGATACCGCGCCTTACGTAGAGGTTGTCCACAAAGACGCCGACGAAATCATTGAGTTTGAGGAGGATGACGAAAATGACTAATGATAATAAAAAGCCGGATTTACGGCTTCTTATAATAATCGGTTCACAAAAAATCGGCGCTAAAGCCGAACAGCTCCTTACCGCAAGCGGAGTTCCCGTACAGTACCACATAATTGCAAAAGGTACCGCTTCAGGCGAATTCGCCGATTTAATAGGTCTCGGCGGCGTAGATAAATCGGTTATAGTAAGCGTTTTACCTAAATTTGCCGCCCGTAATATGCTTTCAAAAATGCACGACAAACTTTATCTGGGCGCACCCGGAACAGGCGTTGCCTTTACCGTTTCCCTTTCGGGAGCAAGTGCCAGAGTAATACAGCATTTAAACACTTTTGAAAACAAAACCGAAATTAAGGAGAGGAATGAAAACGATAAAATGGATAATAAATTCACTATGATTATGGCTTTTGTAAACCAAGGATTCAGCGAAGAAGTTATGGCTGCTGCGCGTCCTGCGGGAGCGGGAGGCGGTACGGTTTTCCACAGCCGCAGAGTTGGCGAGGGAGATACCCATCAGTTCAAGGGCATTGCTGTTCAGCCCGAACGCGAAATCGTTCTCATCCTTGCCAAAAAGGAAAACAAAGTTGCTATAATGAAGGCGATATGCGAAAAATGCGGCAGTCAAAGTGAAGCGCAAGGCACCGTAGTTTCCCTTCCCGTAGACGAAGTTGAAGGCCTTGTAAAAGATTCCGAATAGAATCAAAAATGCCTTAAATTGCTTAATTTTAAAATTTTTGTAAGCGCCAACTATTGACTTATTATTTGCAATATGTTATTATTTTTAAAGACTAATGTATCGGAGGTCAGTACTATGAAACACATTATCACTATTGAAACCCGTAATCTTTGCGAAAGCGCTAAGAACGGTGGTTGCGGCGAGTGCCAGACTTCTTGTCAGTCTGCTTGCAAAACCAGCTGCGGTATTGCTAATCAGCAGTGCGAGAACACCGAAGAAAGCAAGTAATCGCTTGATTCAAATGCCGCCTTACGGCGGCATTTTTTCTTGTTCATAGTATAAAGGAGTTTTAAAATGATTCATCAATATAAACAAGGCGGCTTTAATATTGTTCTTGACGTATGCAGCGGCGCAGTTCACGTTGTAGACGAGGTTGCTTACGATATTATTGCTATATTCGAAGCCAAAGACAAAGAAGACGTTATTAAAGAAATCGGTCTTAAATATAAAGAGCTTAAAAAAGAAGAAATAGAAGAATGTTACGCCCAAATAGAAGAGCTTAAAGCCGGCGGAAAGCTTTTTGCTCCGGACACCTTCTGGAATATGGCTACCACTCTTAAAGAAAAAACCGCAGGGGTTGTTAAAGCTCTCTGTATTCATATTGCTCATACCTGTAATCTTAACTGTGAATACTGTTTTGCAAGTCAGGGCAAATACCACGGCGACCGCGCGGTTATGAGCTTTGAGGTAGGAAAACGCGCCCTTGATTATCTGGTTGAAAATTCAGGTAGTCGTAAAAATCTTGAGGTAGACTTTTTCGGCGGCGAGCCCCTTATGAATTTTGAAGTTGTTAAGCAAATGGTTGCATACGCCAGAAGCATTGAAAAAGAAAAGGGCAAAAATTTCCGTTTTACCCTTACCACCAACGGACTTCTTATTGACGACGACGTTATTGAATTTTCCAATAAAGAGATGAGCAACGTCGTACTCAGCTTAGACGGCAGAAAAGGAATTCACGACCGTTACAGAGTTGATTATAACGGCAACGGAAGTTGGGAAAGAATTGTTCCAAAATTTCAAAAATTCGTTAAAGCGCGTGGCAATAAAAATTACTATATGCGCGGAACCTTTACCCACGCAAACCCCGACTTTTTAAAGGATATTGAAGAAATGCTTTCTTTAGGCTTTACTGAACTCAGTATGGAGCCTGTAGTTTGCGCTTCGGGTGACAAGAGTGAATTGACTCTTGACGATTTACCCATTGTTATGGAGCAATACGAAAAGCTTGCCGAGCTTATGTTAAAGCGTGACAAAGAAGGAAAGCCCTTTACTTTCTACCACTATATGATTGATTTAACCGGCGGACCTTGTATTTATAAACGTATTTCAGGTTGCGGCAGCGGTACTGAATATATGGCTGTTACTCCTTGGGGGGACCTTTACCCCTGTCACCAGTTTGTTGGTGAAGAAAAGTTTAAATTGGGAGATATTTGGCAAGGCGTAACAAATAAAGAAATACAAAACGAATTTATGGGTTGTAACGTTTACGCCCACGAAGAATGTAAGGATTGCTGGGCGCGTCTTTACTGCTCGGGAGGATGCGCCGCAAACGCATATCATGCAACCGGCAAGGTTACAGGCGTTTATAAATACGGCTGTGAACTCTTTAAAAAGCGTATGGAGTGCGCCATTATGGTTGCTATAGCGCGTCAAATCGGCGGTAACCAATAATGAACACCCCTATTTGTGATTTTATAAAAAAATATAGCGAAAGCGGTTTTAAGCGTTTGCATATGCCGGGTCACAAGGGTAGTCCGCTTTTAGGCTTTGAACAGTATGATATTACCGAAGTAAAAGGCGCAGACAGCCTTTATGAAGCCGAAGGCATAATTAAAGAAAGCGAAGATAACGCTTCTTCCCTTTTCTCTTGTCCGACCTTTTACAGTACCGAAGGCTCTTCTCACTGTATTCGCGCTATGCTTTATATAGCAAAGCTTAACGGAGTTAAAAAGCTTCTTGCAGGCAGAAACGCCCATAAAACCTTTGTTACTGCTGCCGCTTTGCTTGATTTAGATGTTAATTGGCTATATGGTAGCGGCTCTTACCTTTCCTGTGAAATAACAAAAGAGGAATTGGAAAAGGAAATTAAAGCTTCAAAGCCTGATGCGGTTTTTATTACAAGCCCCGATTATTTGGGTAATATTACCGATATTAAAGCAATTAGCGAGGTTTGTAAAAGCTTTGGTATAATGTTGCTTGTTGACTGCGCTCACGGCGCTTATTTGAAATTCCTTCCCGAAAGCCTTTATCCCACCGATTTAGGCGCCGATATGTGCTGCTCTTCGGCTCATAAAACCCTTCCCTGCCTTACTGGTGGTGCTTATTTACATATAAAGGATACCGAACTTTGCAAAAGTGCAAAATATGCTTTAAGCATTTTCGGTTCAACCAGCCCTTCATATTTGATTTTACAGTCGCTGGACAAG
>JAZRKJ010000074.1:0-5075 GCA_045646245.1 Acutalibacteraceae bacterium | reverse complement strand
CTTCGCACCTAAAAAAGATAAATTTTTAGTGGAATAAAAGGCGAAAAGCCGTGGTAATGCTGACGCATACCACGGCTTTTTAACACATTAGAACGCAAAAATTTACTTTTTTAGGCATTTTATCCCTAAGAACAACTCCCGTTCGTGAAGGCTGTTTTTATACGCTTTGCAGGAAAATATATCTTGAAAAATGCTTCAAAATATAGTATAATTCTATGGATATAGAATGGAGGAAAATGTTTTTTATGAACAGTTATCTTAATTTGTCGCGCGAAGAATTGGCGGCAGAATTCAGCGAAGTAAAAAAAGAATATGAAAACCTTAAAAAAATGGGACTTCAGCTTGATATGTCGAGAGGAAAACCCAGCATTGACCAAATTGATTTAAGCAAGTGTATGTTCGATTTGGTTGGCAATGAATTGGGCTTTAAAAATAAAGACGGTGTGGAATGTCGTAACTACGGCGGTCTTGACGGTCTTAGCGAATTAAAAGAACTTTTTGCGGGAATTTTAAAACTTTCGCCTTCTCAAATTATTGTTGGCGGTAACTCTTCCCTTAATATGATGTTCGATACCGTTGCTCAGGCAATGACCCACGGCCTTGGCGGAGAGCCTTGGATGAAACAGGGGGATATAAAGTTCCTTTGTCCCGTTCCCGGTTACGACCGTCATTTCGCCATTACCGAGCATTTCGGAATTAAAATGATTCCCGTTCCCACCAATGCCGAAGGTCCCGATATGGACAAAGTAGAAGAGCTTATAAAAGATTCTTCGGTTAAAGGTATGTGGTGCGTTCCCAAGTATTCCAACCCTTCGGGAATAACTTACAGCGACCAAGTGGTTAAACGCCTTGCGAATATGAAGCCTGCGGCTGACGACTTCCGCATTTTCTGGGATAACGCTTATGTAATTCACGACCTTTACGAAAAAGGCGACGACCTTTTGAATATTTACGATGAATGTGTAAAAGCCGGTAATCCTGATTTGGTGATTATGTTCACATCAACTTCCAAAATAACCTATCCCGGCGCGGGTGTGGCTGCCGAAGCGGCAAGCCCCAATAATGTGGCGCTTATAAAAAGAAGACTTAATTGTCAGACTATCGGCCCCGATAAGTTGAGTCAGTTAAGACACGCAAGAATGTTTAAAAACGTTGACGAAGTAAAGGTTCATATGAAAAAACACGCCGATATTTTGCGTCCTAAATTCGAATGTGTTCTTGACGAAATGGAAAAAGAACTTGGCGGACTGGGTATTGCTTCCTGGAATAAACCCAACGGCGGCTACTTTATAAGCCTTAACGTAATGAACGGATGCGCCAAAAGGGTAGAAGAGCTTTGTGCGGGCGCGGGTATGATACTCACAAAAGTGGGCGCTACCTATCCTTACGGTTACGACCCCGACGACAGTAATATACGTATTGCTCCTTCTTTCCCGCCGGTTGAAGAGATTAAAAAGGCTTCCGCCGTGCTTTGCGTATCGGTTAAATATGCGGCTCTTGAAAAGCTTTTGGGCTAAAACTTGCGAATGGGCAAATAGAGATTGACTTTTTTACAGTAAAACTGTATAATTATTATGTTATTTTAAAAAAATCGGAGGACTTGTAATGAAGAACAAAAGACCAAGTAAAATTACGTTTTTCGTAGTTTTCTTACTGATTCTTGTTCTGACCTACACTGCATTTTTCGGTATTGAAAGCTGGAAAGGAGACACCCGCAACGTTTACGTAAAGGGTGCTTCTGAAATTCGCTGGGGTATCGATATTCGCGGTGGTGTTGAAGCGGTATTTACTCCTGATATTCCCGACAGTGAAATTACTGACGAGGATATGGAAGCCGCAAAGACTATTATTGACACCCGTATGGTTGGACAGAACATAACCGACTATGAAATTTACGCTGACAACGAAAATCACCAAATAGTTGTTCGCTTCCCCTGGGCTGCAAACGACAGCGAAATGGACCCTGCTGCCGCTGTTGCGTCTTTGGGAGAAACTGCGGAGCTTACTTTCTGTAAATCTGCTACTTACGATGAAAACGCAATTCTTTTTACCGGTGAGCACGTAGAAAATGCTACCGCGGTATACGAAGAACAAAACGGTTGGGTAGTTGCGCTTGACCTTGATTCAGAAGCCAGCAAGATTTTTGCTACTGCTACCGCAGAGCTTGCTTCTTCAAACGGTCAGATTGCTATTTGTATGGATGGCAACGTTATTACTGCTCCTACCGTTCAGGCAACAATTACCGACGGTGAGGCTATTATTACCGGTATGGAAAGTAACGAAGCAGCGGCTGATTTAGCTAACAAGATTAACGCGGGTGCTTTGCCTTTTGCTTTAAGCGTTGACGACAGTAAGCTGTCTATCGTTTCAGCAACTCTCGGTGCAAATGCTCTTAACGTTATGCTTATTGCGGGTGCTATTGCCTTCGGTGTTATTTGCTTAATTATGATACTTCGCTACCGTTTAAACGGCGTTGTAGCTTCTATTGCTCTCCTCGGTCAGCTTGCGGGTTCTATCGCCGCAATTTCCGGTTTCTTCCCCGGTGTTGACAGCTTCACTCTTACCATCCCCGGTATTGCGGGTATTATCCTTTCTATCGGTGTTGGTGTTGACTGTAACGTTATTGCCGCTGAAAGAATTCGTCAGGAATTCAAAACCGGCAGAACCATTGACGGTGCAATTAACAACGGTTTCAAAAACTCGCTCAGCGCTATTATCGACGGTAACGTAACAATTCTTATAGTTGCATTTGTCCTTATGGGCGCCTTCGGTACTTCGGGTATTATATTCTATCCCTTGTTCTCTTGGCTCTTCGGTGCTTCTATTGCAGGTTCTATTTACTCCTTCGGTTATACACTCCTTATCGGTGTTATATTCAACCTTATAATGGGTGTTCTTTGCTCCAAGTGGATGCTTAAGAGTCTTTCACAGATTAAGTTCCTGCGCAAACCCTGGCTTTACGGAGGTAAGAGAAATGGCTAAAAAATTCGATTTCAACAAACCTCTTAAATGGGTTCTTATTGTATACGCCGCAATTATTGTAGCAGGTATTGCTGTTACCGCTATATTCGGCGCAAAACTCAGCATTGACTTTAAGGGCGGTACCGTTCTTACTTATAACTATCAGTTCGAAGAAGGCAAAATTGCCGACATTAACGTTGAAGACGTAAAAGCGCTTGTTACCGAACACATCAAAGCGGACGCAAACGTTACCAAGGGTGCTTCCATTGCGGGTAACACCTATACCATTACCGTTTCTCTCGTTGATAACGAAGCTGTTACCGCCGACGCTCAGGATGCTTTCTTGAAGGCTATGCAGGAAAAGTACGCCGATAATAACGTTTCTGTTTACAATTCGGCTTCTATTAACCCCACTCTTGCAACATCTTTCTTTATTAAGGCTCTTGCCGCTGTAATCGTGGTTGCGATTCTTGTGGTAATCTACGTTGGGTTCAGATTCCGCAAAATCGGTGGTGTTACCGCCGCTCTTACCGCGCTTGTTGCTTTGGTACTTGACGTTGCGGTTTCCTTTATCGCTTGCGTTGCTTTCCGTTTGCCCATAGATATGAACTACATTGCGGTTGTTCTTACAATCCTCGGTTATTCTCTTAACGATACAATCGTTGTTTACGACTCGGTTCGTGAAAACAAAAAGATTACCGAAGGTCTTACTCTTGCGCAAATGGTTAACAAGAGTCTTCACGACGTTATTGCAAGAAACATTGTAACCACTACAACTACCGTTCTTGCGGTTATTACAATTATTGTGGTTTCCGAAATTTACGGTCTTACTTCACTTCGTCCCTTTGCTATTCCCATGGTATTCGGACTTCTGTCCGGCTGTATTTCTTCTATATTTATTTCAACTCCTCTTTGGGTTGTTTGGAGAAACAAATTGGACGCAAAGAAAAAATAAAATTTTTAAAGCCGACTTAAATAAAAGTCGGCTTTAAATTTACGGAAAAGAGTTTTGCTATGATTAAACTGGCTACTATCGGCACAAGCTGGATAACCCGCGCTTTTATAGGCGGAATTGATTTATTGCCTGAATGTTATACTTTGACCGCTGTGTATTCAAGGGAAAAAAGCAGAGGGGAAGAATTTCTTCGTGAAGTGGGTAAAGATGCGCAAATTTTTACCGACCTTGATTTAATGGCAAAATCGGATAATATTGACGCAGTATATATTGCAAGTCCTAATTCACTTCATTTTGAACAAGCCTTACTTATGGTTCAAAACGGGAAACACGTTATTGTGGAAAAGCCTATTGTAATTAACGAAGAACAGTTTATGAAGCTTAGCGATGCCGCAAGGGAAAACAACGTAATCTTTATGGAAGCAATTATTCCTATTCATTTACCCGCCCGTAAAAAAATAAAGGAAGCGTTGGGAAGAATAGGCAGAATTCAAAGCTCGCGTTTTCAGTTTTGCCAACATTCAAGCAAATACCGTGATTACTTATTAGGTAAAAACCCAAATATTTTTAATCCAAAGTTTGCTACCGGCACTTTAATGGATTTAGGAATTTATTGCGTTTATCCCGCAATTGACCTTTTCGGGCTTCCCGAAATTATTTCTACCCAAGCCTCTTTTATGGAAAGCGGAAGCGATTCGGTTATAAACTCATCCTTTAAATATTATGACCATATCGTTTCTATTATTTCCTCTAAAACCTGCCAAAGTGATTTGCCGAGTGAAATACTGGGCGATATGGGAAAAATCTCTATAGGCCATATTTCTAAATACGATGACGTTTGTATAACTGTAGACGGAGAAACGCAGCAACTTGCGGGCGTTATGAGTAAGGAAGAACTTATGAGCTATGAAGCGAAAGATTTTTACCGTTATATAACCGACAGAGAAGGAACGGCAGAGGAGTACGGAGAAATGTGCCGTTTGTCCCTTACGGTGTGCGCCGTAATGGAAGCAATGCGGCTTCAGGCGGATATAAAATTTTATAATTAAAAGCTTAAAAACGGCATATACTCTTCTTGAAGACAGTTTGAAGAGAGGTGCCGTTTTTTGTTTAAAAAGGGTAGTGTTATTTTAGGAATTATATTTTGCGTAGGGCTGGG
>JAZRKJ010000073.1:0-11019 GCA_045646245.1 Acutalibacteraceae bacterium | reverse complement strand
CGGTTTTTTCAAGAAAAAAAAGAAAAATCCCGTCATTTGTGAAATGGACGGAAGACAGGTAAAATACGTTACAAGACGTTATTATAAAGAAAACGGAACGCCGGAGGAAGAAATTATCGGCAAAGAAGGCAGAATAGTTTGTATTGACGGCGAAATCCGTATACTTTGCGGTGAAACCGACGTTTTCAGAGGAATGGAAGAAAATTGCGAATACTTCAAGCTTTTATCGGGCAACGGAATAACCGTTTCGGGTTATAACACCGTTATCCAAAAGCAAGACAGTATTACAGTTTATTATAAATACCATAGATAAAAGCGGAGCAAAAACTCCGCTTTTATTTTTCTAAAAAGTCTAATAATTCTTCGGGGGAAGAAGTGAATTTTAAGCCGTCTGCCACACTTTGCTCCATAAAGCCTTCTTTTGCCGTATGGTTTAAAAGATCAGATAAATGGTCGTAATATCCGCGGGTATTAAACACCGCGATTTTTTTATCTATTCTCCCCAGCGTTTTAAGGGTAAACACTTCGAAAAATTCATCGTAGGTGCCAATTCCGCCTGGAAGCACAACAATCGCGTCGCCCTTTTGTTCAAGAAGCGCCTTGCGGCTTCGCATATCTTCGGTATAAATAAATTCTGTGCAGTCCTCAAACAACACGCCGTCGGGCTTAAAGAATTTCGGCGCAATACCTATTATCCTTCCGCCCTTTTTACGTACGCCGCGGGCAACGGCACCCATAAGCCCGTTTTTCCCTCCGCCGAAAACAAGAGTATGACCGCGCTCCGCCATTTTTTCTCCAAGCTTTTCTGCCGCAATTTTAAATTCTTCGTCAATGGTTTCACGGGCAGCGCCGTATACTGTAAAATTCATAATTTCAATTCATTCTCCAATGCAGCCGCAAGGGTTTTGCCGATCACCGACGCCATACGGTAGAAGCCCAGATCGTTAGGGTGACATCCGTCTACGGTGCAGCTGTTTTTAAAGTCACCGTCGTAAAGGCGGCAACCGTCCACAAAGTAAACGTATTTGTCTCCTTCTTCCTTTGCCCGTCTGTAGGTTTCCTGAATAATTTTCACACCGCCCGAAATCCACGGGTCGTCAGGGGTTACAGAAGGCGCCGTCACCATAATAATGGGAATAAACGGATTCTTAAGCCTTACGGTTTTATAAAAATTATAATGAGTTTCATAAAGGTGCTTTAAATCATATGCGTTATGATGATAATCCAGAACAAAAGCGCACATTTTAAGACGCGAAATATATTCCGCAATTTCTTTTTCGCCCTTGGCATTACCCGAAAATCCCAAATTTATATGATCAAGCCCCAATTTTTGGGATATCATAGCAGGATAAGTATTACCCGGACGTGAAGCCGATGCTCCGTGAGTAATTGATGAACCGTAGAAAACCACAGGCTTACCCAAACGGTTATATTCTTCGGGAGCAGAAAAAGAACTACCCCTTTGCACACCTATATAAAGCTGGGTTACCGATCTGAAAAGCGGGAGGTTAAGGGTATAACAGTTTTCTCCGCAGGTGCTTACAAGACCTTCGTAGCCAAAGTCGCTGTTATTTGGCGGTCGGAACCCGCCTACAAAGCTTTCGCCGCCGTCCCTTTCCCTTTTATAAAGGTCAAAGCCCATAATCGCGGAAGGCGCCATAATGGTAGGGCTGTAATCTCCGTTATAGCAGGCGCGTATAGCAACAAAGGGAGAATTGGTGCAAAATCTTGCCCTTACTCCGGCTGAATTCCACTTAAAGCCTTCAAGTATGGGAAAATCCGCAGGCAAACGGTGGAAATCTTTAGCCGCACCGTAAATTTTCACCGGATTTTCCAATGCGTTGTACCAGACAATATCCTCTCTTTGAAGCTTGCCCGACACCTCCATATTAGTATCTTTAATTTCAGCCATTACTGTTTACCGGTAGAACCGAAGCCTCCTGCGCCGCGTTGGGTTTGGTCAAGCTCCTCTACCTCTTCAAATTCAACCGCCAAATACGGCATAATAACGAGTTGAGCGATTCTGTCGCCGCTTTTAACCGTTCTTACCGTTTCGCCGTCATTATGAAGCGCAACTATATATTCCCCTCTGTAATCGGAATCGGCAACGCCAACGCAGTTAGCGGGACGAAGTCCCTCTTTGGCAGCAAGACCGCTTCTTGCAAAAATTGCGCCGAAGTAACCGTCGGGTACGGCAATGCTCAGTCCCGTTCCGATTTTTACGGTGGTATGCGGAGCAATTTCCACGCTTTCGGTGTCAAGGCAAGCGTATAAATCATAACCTGCCGCCGCGGCACTTCCACGGCTGGGGAGAATTGCTTTTTCACAAAGCTTCTTAATTTTAATTTCCATAATCCTATCTCCTAAAAAAAGGACGTGAATATTCACGCCCTTTAAATATCCAAAAGAACAACTTCGCCCTTTTCTCTTGTGGCGTTCATATCAATAAGCCGCTGATTTTCACTTCCGCGGAACTTAAGCATAAGGTTTCTTTTGTCTTTTTCAAACCGTCCGTCCACCATTACGTCGATATAGGATAAAATTTCTTCTATATGCTCGGTATTGGGGTAACTGCCTTTAGTCAGAAGCTCTTCATAAGTAAATCCGGTGTAACACCACACGTCTTTTTCGGGAACCTCTTTCTTAATGCGGCGTAAAAGGTTTAACACTTGGGGTTGATTCTTCGGCTCCATGGGTTCCCCTCCCAGAAGGGAAAAGCCCCGGATAAATCCGGGGCGTAAAGCCTCGATAATTTCATTTTCGGTAGCCTCGGTATAAGGCTTTCCGTAATTAAAATCCCAAGTCGCACGGTTGAAACATTCTTCACAGTGATTAGTACAGCCCGACACAAAAAATGCTACTCTCACGCCAAGGCCGTTGGCTATGTCACGTTTTTTCAGTTCTCCGTAATGCATATTATAAATGAAGCACTCTTTCTTTAATTTCCTGTGTACGTCCTTGGTTCCAATACTGGGTGCCGATATAACCGCAGGTACGTCTTGCAACGTTCATCTTGGTCTGGTCGATATTTCCGCAGTTAGGGCACTTCCAGATAAGCTTGCCGTCTTCGTTTTCGACAACTTCAATTTCACCGTCAAAGCCGCATTCCTGACAGAAGTCACTCTTGGTGTTGAGCTCGGCGTACATAATGTTATCGTAGATAAACTTCATAACCTCAAGTACCGCTTCAATATTGTTTTGCATATTGGGTACTTCTACGTAAGAAATTGCTCCGCCGGGAGAAAGAGCCTGGAACTTGGCTTCAAGCTCTAATTTTTCGAAAGCGTCAATAGGTTCGGTAACGTGAACGTGGTAAGAGTTAGTAATATAGCTTCTGTCGGTAACGTCTTTAATAATACCGAAACGCTTTTGCAACGCTTTTGCAAACTTATAGGTGGTGCTTTCAAGGGGAGTACCGTAAAGGCTGTAATCAATATTTTCTGCAGCCTTCCATTTAGCGGTGTATTCATTAAGCTTTTGCATAACTGCAAGTCCAAAGGCTTCACCTTCGGGTTCGGTAAGCTTCTTGCCGGTCATTGCGTATACACATTCCCAAAGGCCCGCATAGCCGAGAGAAAGGGTAGAATATCCGCCGTGAAGGTATTTATCAATAGTTTCGCCTGCCTTAAGACGCAACAGCGCACCGTGTTGCCAAAGGATAGGAGCAGCGTCGGAAAGAGTACCCGTAAGGCGTTCGTGACGGCACTGCAGCGCTCTGTGGCAAAGCTCCATACGCTTGTCAAAGATATTCCAGAATTCGTTCATATCCTTTTGAGCGGAAAGTCCGATATCAACAAGGTTAACGGTTACAACGCCTTGGTTGAAGCGGCCGTAATACTTGGGGTTGCCCTCTTCATCAAGGTAAGGAGTAAGGAAGCTGCGGCAGCCCATACAGGTATAGCAGTTACCGTTACCGTTTTTGTCGATTTTGTTCTGAAGCATAATTTTTTCAGAAATATAGTCGGGAACCATACGCTTTGCGGTACATTTAGCCGCAAGCTCGGTAAGGTACCAGTACGGACTGTCTTCGGTAATATTATCTTCTTCAAGAACGTAAATAAGCTTGGGGAACGCAGGAGTAATCCAAACGCCCTTCTCGTTTTTAACACCTTGATAACGCTGATGCAAAACCTCTTCAATAATAAGAGCAAGGTCAGCCTTGGTGCGTTCGTCCTTTGCTTCGTTCAAATACATAAATACGGTAACGAAAGGAGCCTGACCGTTGGTGGTCATAAGGGTTACAACCTGATATTGAATCATTTGTACACCCTTGCGGATTTCTTCAAGAAGTCTCTTTTCGGCAATAGCGTCTATTTGGTTGCCGTCGAGAGCAACGCCTGCTTCGGCATATTCTTCCTTAACCATACTTCTGATCTTCTGTCTGCTGATTTCAACAAAAGGAGCAAGGTGGGTAAGAGAAATACTCTGACCACCGTACTGGCAGGAAGCAACCTGAGCAATAATCTGGGTAGCAATATTACAAGCGGTGGAGAAGCTGTGGGGCTTTTCAATTAAAGTACCGCTGATAACCGTACCGTTCTGGAGCATATCCTCAAGGTTTACAAGGTCACAGTTGTGCATGTGCTGAGCAAAATAGTCAGCGTCGTGGAAGTGGATAATACCCTGCTCATGAGCCTCTACAATATCCTTGGGCAAAAGAATACGCTTGGTAATATCTTTACTAACCTCACCCGCCATATAGTCTCTCTGAACCGAGTTGACGGTGGGGTTCTTGTTACTGTTTTCCTGTTTAACCTCTTCGTTGTTACATTCAATAAGGCTTAAAATCTGTTCGTCGGTAGTGTTGGACTTACGAATAAGCGCACGGGTGTAACGGTAAGTAATATAACTTCTTGCTACACTAAATGCGCGCTGATTCATGATTTGGTCTTCCACCATATCCTGAATTTCTTCTACGCTTAAAGCGCGGTTTACGTTCATACAAGCCATTTCAACGTCTTCTGCAATACGTTTAATTTGGATAGGGGTCATACGTTCGCTGCTTACAACGCTTTCGTTAGCCTTGGTAATTGCCGTTATAATTTTTGCCGCATCAAAATCTACTTCGCGTCCGCTTCTCTTAATAATCTTCATTGCGTTTTACCTCCATCATTTATTTTTAGTATAAACAAAATATGGGCGTTATCCTCCATTTTTGTTGAGCCTAATCATTATACCATATATTGTGTAAAAAGCAAGAGCAAAGCACAAAATATTTTTATTTTAGCCGTTTTACACAAAGCGAAGGCTGATTTTTCGGCTTTTTCACCATTCGCCAATTTTCGGCAAAATGCAACTGTATTTTTACGGCGCACAAAAAAAGCAATTCTTACGGATTACTCCAAAGAATTGCTTTTATAATTTTTACTGTTCTCTTCCTAAAAATTTATCTATTCCGTTAGCAATACCCGTTGCCATTTTACGGCGGTAGTCGTCGGTCGCAAGAAGCCTGTCTTCTTCCGGATTGCTCATATAACCCATTTCAACTATCGTTACGGGCACCTGACACCAATTTATTCCGCTCATTGTGTCGGTTTCCCAAACCTTCTTACGCTTACAGCCCGTCGCCTTTACCATTTCGTCAAGTATAGCTACCGAAAGGGCTTTACTCTTTTCGTAAAGGTCGCCGTTATAAGGGTTGCTTTCGGTCTGGCAAATAGTCATAGCACCCTGCACCGACGAATCCTCGCTTCCGTTTGCGTGAATACGTACAAAAGCATCGGCTTTAGCCTTGTTGGCTATATCGGCACGTTGGGAATTGGGAATATTTACGTCGTGGGTGGTTCGCACCATTATAACGGTGTATCCGCGGCTGACAAGCTCCTCTTCCAGCATTTTTGCAACCTCAAGGTTAAGTACGTATTCATAAATTTTTGTGGAAACCCCTCTGGTACCGCTGGAAACCTTAGCCTTTTTGGTAGAAGCACCCGGACCTATGGGTTCTTTTTCATAATTGCCCTTCGCCTGATGACCCGCGTCAATAACTATAACAAAATTATTTTCTTCCCTTTCATCTAAACTCTCGTTTTCCGAAGAAAGATTTGTTTGGCTGCTTTGCGGCTCGTCAACCTTTAGCACCTCTCCGCCGCTGCATCCGGTAACGGTTAGAAGCAAAACAAAGCACAACACTAAAGTAAGCGTTTTTTTCAAAACGTTTTTCAATCTCTGTACCCCATTTCTTCTTCGTATTCGGTTATCACCTTAATATTTGCCTTTTCGTATTTATTGAATACGCTTTCGTCAAAGTTTTTGGGGTCTGTATGACCGTAATACCAGCTTTTGCCGTCAAAATAGCTTTGAAGGTCAGAGTCTTTAAAACGTCTTCCGTGACGCGCGTAAATTTCGTTTCTGGCTACCTTTAATTCCCATTCGCTCATACCAACAAGCTCTCCTTTGGTAATATAACGGGAATCACTGGAATAAATAATGTATTCGTCGGATTTATCACTTACGTCAGGTTCGGAATAATCCACTATAACCGACTGGTTGTTGTCGGGCAAATCTGTGTTGTCATAATCCTTGCCGCCAAAAGCAAAAGCGTAACGAAAAGCAAATATAATTCCGCCCACAAGAACCAAAGTGCCTACTAAAGCGATAAGTATAATGCAAACAATCTTCCACGCCTTACTTGTAGAGCCGCTATTTTCCGCTTCATTAACGGTTTGGTTAAGATTAGGCGCAGGGGCAGTAAATTTCACTCCGCAATGAACACACGACGGCGCATCAGGGTTAATCTCTTTTTTACAACGCGGACAAATATACATAAATCTCTCTCCTTTAAGAAATTACGAAGAGCTTCACATCCTCAGCAACAAATATTATTCAATGGATACCATAAAACGGAAGGAAACTCTGCGGCAAGCCGCTAAATCCACCTTTCCGTCCTTGCCGTAAACAGGTTTGCTGTTGGAACAACCAACCGCTTCCAATGCGGCAGAAAGTTTTGCGGTATCTACACCGGTTTCAGCAGAAAGACAATAGTTTTTAACGTTTTCCGCTCTTTGCTTTGAAAGGGGTAAGCCGCTTTCATAAGTGCTTCCCGCAATAGGCGCGGTATGTCCTTCTATCAAAGTTTTGCTTACAAAGCCTTCGTACTTTTCAGAAAAAACAACGGTGGTATAAACCTTAATAAATTTGTTAAGGAAGGTTTTACCTTTATCGGTAAGAACGGCAGAATCTCCGCCGAAAAGCACCGATGCGTCTACCGCAAGCTCACCTGTTTTGCGGTCGGCAGAAACAGTAATTCCTTCGTCGTTAAACGCCTTTACAAGGTCATCCATAAGATTACCCTGTTTTTTTACCAGATTTTCAAGCTCTGTGTCGGTAAGGCTTTCCAATTTGCCGGTCTGGTCTTCGGTCACATATTCAGAAAGCGTGTTCCTGTTACGGTCACGGTAACTGTCGTTGTAATAATAGGTATTTTCACCGTCTGTGAATATTATACCGTCATCGCCGCAGTAGAAATATACGTATTGATAAGTTTTTGTGCCGTTTATCCACGGAACCGTAAAGGTGAAAAGTCCGTCTTCCGTAAGTTCGGCAATACCGTCGTGAACGTCTTCTCCGTCAACGCCTTCAAAATACATTCTGGATTGGTCGTCATCGGGAGAATATCTTATATTAAGCATATCAATTCCGTCAAGAGCGGCAGAATCCTTGGACAAATAAGCGTCGGCATAAAAATAGTCCTCTTCTGCATGAGGGTCAAGACCGCCTAAAAGCGTAGAGCTTTCTCCGTTTGCAGAAATCGTAAGAGTTCTGCCCTTGAAGGCAAAAGTATATTCCCACACGTTTTCATAGAAAGAATATTCAATTGTGCCGTTTTCTTCATCAACTTCAAATTTATCAAGAGGTTTTAAAATCAATTTACCGTTTTCTACGGTATAAGCGCACAAATAATAGTCAAGCACACTTCCCGTGTTGGTTTTACGCATAAAGTAAATACGCATCCAGTCATATCCCTTTATGTTGTATACCATGTGCTGTAAGGTGTTTTTTCCTGCTTCAATTCCCATGGGAACAACGGTAAGCTCTAATTCTTCGTCACCGATTTTCACCGTGGTGTATTTTGCTTCGGCACCAAACTTTTCTTCGGCTTCATCTCCGCCGAAAAGCTTATATTCGCCGTAAAACATCTTTTCGTTATACTCGATTTTTGCATAAACACTTGCAGGGTCAACGGTTTTATCAGGAGTACCCAATTCCACCGTTTCCACAGTAGAACCGCTTCCCTTAAAAATAAATCCGTTTTCGGTTTTGTTGCCGGATTTGCCGCAAGCCGCAAAACCGACAACCATAGCCAATATCAAAAATATAGCCGTCAATTTCTTTAACATATAAATCTCTCCTTTGTTTCGACTAACTATAACCATTATATTACATATATCTTAAACTTGCAAGAAAAAAGGACATCTTTATAACTGCTTTGGCATTATCGTCGCATTTTCATAAATACATTCGCGGTTAGCTTTAAATACTGTCAGTGTAAGTCTGTTTCATCGAACAATTTTGCGTATTTCTACATATTTGTTATTTCTGTTGGTAATACAATAATGTGCTTTTGTTTTCTAATGGCATAGTCAAGAGCGATCTTGGTGCCGCTTTTACGGGTGGATAGGGCATTTGCTTCATCATAGTAAACGATACAGTATTGACTTTCGTTTATCATTTCGTAGTTGCGTTCCACATAAGCGGCTCGGCCAGAGCCGATGATATGTTCAGGATAATATGTATCCTCGTAGCTTTCAAGCAGATAATTTTTATACTGCTCACTTATATACGGATACTCCGCCCGTACGTAAACCCGTTTTACGTGCGGGTATTTTTCTTTGAGTTTGTCTACCGTTTCTTTGCATAAACTGTTAAACCTGCTTTTGCTCCCGAATAAAAAAGTGTCAACCTGTTTCTCCGCAATTAGCTTTTCAATAATCTCATAAAGTTTTGATTTTAATTCCTCGGTTTCATTAATCGTTCTATGACCGAAAAAACAACACGTATTATCCAATTTCTTTCACTCCAAGTAAATGATTCCACATTTATTATAGATTATTATTTACTTAAAGTAAATAATCATTTACTTGTTAAAAGTAATAATTAACCTCATTCCCTTGTAAACTATTAGTATAATAGGAGGCGGAATGATGAAAACAGAGTTTGCTGATAAATATATAACTTTAGGTTTAAAAATTGCCTACTACAGAAAGAAAGCCGGTTACACGCAGGAATATTTCGCAGAACTTATTGATAAAAGCGTAAACTTTGTAGGTCAAATTGAAGGACCCGGTACGGTTCGCGGCGTTTCTTTGGAAACCCTATTCAAAATCGCGCAAGTATTAAAAATATCCCCTGCCAAGCTGTTGGAAGAGGACTGATTACACACAAAACACCCTATGACTTTTGGTCATAGGGTGTTGCTTTATTCTGACGGCATAAAGGTTATTAGCCATAATTTTAGTATTCTTTTGAGAGCAAGAAGTCTGCAACGTGCATTGTCTTTATACCTTGGTAATTGCCACCTGCAAAATCGTCGGTAGTCAATAGATATTTCGGATAATTGTCACCTATTTCAAGAAGACGGTCATATTCTCTCTTTTCGGTCTTCTCCGATTTAATTTCCTTTGTTATCTGAATATAGAGTTTATCGTTCTGTCGGGTGGCGATAAAATCAATTTCACCATTCGGTGTCTTACCAATACATACTTCATAACCTCTGCGGAGAAGTTCGAGATAAACTACATTTTCAAGCATTGCAGCAACACTCTGATCGTTATAACCTAATACACTGTATTTGAAAGAGCTATCTGCAAGATAGAACTTCTCTTGTGTTTTAAGCAGTTCCTTGCCCTGCACATCGTATCTTGAACAACGATGCAGGATATAAGCACTCTCTAATTTTTCAAGGTAATTATATACCGTCTCATTGTCTATGGTGCGATGCTCGGACTTGATATAATCAGAAATTGACTTTGCAGAGAATGTCTTACCCACATTGTCAAAGACAAACTTTACAACTCGCTCCAACTGGTCAACCTTGCGAACTTGATTTCTTTTCACGATATCGGAGAAAAGGGTTGAATTATAAATATCACGAACAATGGTATAAGCATTGTCAAGCGGGTATTCCTGCAAGTGTATTGCGGGGAAACCGCCGTACTTGATAAACCGGACCAATTCCTTGTGAACGTCCTCTACCTTGCCATACTGCTTCTTAAATGTGAGATATTCCTCAAAGGAAAGAGTGAATATACGGAAGGATACGTAACGACCTGTAAGATAGGTTGCAATTTCGGATGACATCATACGGGAGTTAGAACCCGTAACGTATATATCCACATTAAAATCAGTATTGATAGAATTTACGGTTTTCTCCCAGGACGGTATTTCCTGCACTTCATCAAGGAACAAGTAAGTCTTCTCGGTATTAGATAATTTCGTTTTAAGCATTTCGTATAACTGCTTCGCAGTCATATCTTCATATTCCATCGAGTCAAAGCGATAACTTACTATTCTTTCATCGCTAACACCTCTGCCCCGAAGTTCATCCATTATCATCTGCATAATAGTGGACTTACCGCAGCGACGAACACCGGTAAGAATTTTAACAAAAGGTGTATCGGTAAATGCCATTATCTTTTTTACATAATTTTCTCTAAATATCATATTAAACACCTCCGTGTGCTATTAGTATAGCACCAAGAGTCTTTTTAGTCAATAGTTTTGCGGTTATAACCCGAAAAACTTTTATAAAATTACAAAAGTTGCGGTTTTACCACAAAACCACCTTAATTTTACAAACACACAAAACACCCTATGACCAAAAGTCATAGGGTGTTGGTTTTAGTCTAACGGTTTCATTGTGGGGAAGAGGATTACTTCGCGGATGGAGTCGGAGTTGGTGAGGAGCATTACTGCTCGGTCGATACCAATTCCCATACCGCCTGTGGGGGGCATACCGTATTCCATTGCGGTGAGGAAATCTTCGTCCAGCATTTCGGCTTCGTCGTCGCCGCGCTCCCTGAG
>JAZRKJ010000072.1:0-40378 GCA_045646245.1 Acutalibacteraceae bacterium | reverse complement strand
ATTGCTACGGCAATCGGGGGTTTCATTTATTCTACAAGCACGGCTTCTTTTTTCTCTGCCGATTTTGATCCCTTTATATTCTCACTTTTAATTTTTGGCTCAATTTTATGCATTTCCTTAAAGGTACAGGTATATCTCGAGGTGATAACCTTGTCCTCATGTAGCGAGCCAAAATACCAATGCTTAAAATCACAGTAACGGCTTATTTCCTCAAAGAAACCGTTAAGCTTATTTACACGGTCGTTAGCACCCTTTCGCAAAAGTATCGCACTTTTAACAAGCGAGGGTGGCTCGTGGGTTATAATATAATCAACCTTACAACCAACCTCGTCTAATTTATGGGCGCCTTCGGCCATTTCATAAGGTGTTGGTTCTTCCCTTCTCCACCAAAGATTGTTATCTATTCGCATATCCTTATCGGTGCTTTCACCGCCGCCGAAGGTGAAAATTCTTTTACCCTCCACGGTGTAAATCTGACCGCGGCATAAATGAATAAGATTATCGCTTATACGGTGAACAAGTCCGCCCTTCCAAACAGTTTGACGGCAGCGGTTTATAATATCGTAATTGTCGTGAGTGCCGTCTAAAAACGCCACGGTGTACTTGCGGCTCCCAAGATATTTTATAACGTCTTTTTCTTCTTTGTCGCCGCTCCATAAAAAACCGAAGTCACCGCATACTATAAGAGTATCGCCGGATTTTAATTTGCGCCATTGGCGGTCAAAGAGTCGGTCAATATCTCCGTGAAGGTCTCCCGTTACGTATACCAAAATATCTCGCCCCTTTCAAAATAAAATGCTTTTATTTTTAACTGATTTATTGTATACTTAAGATATATATAACTATTATACTATACTTTAGGTGATATTTCTATGAAAAAAAGAATTTTTTCATTAGTTTTAACAATTTGTTTGATTTTTGCCTTTGTTTTGCCTGCAAATGCCTTTGAAATCACCTCTTTCGAGATTCCTGCACAGTGCGCGGCGCTGTATAGCCTTGACACCGGTGAAACGCTTTACAGTAAAAACATTGACCAAAGGGTTTATCCTGCCTCCATGGTTCAGATAATGACGGCGGTGGTAATTCTTGAAAACGTTAAAGACCTTGAAAGCTATAGGGTTACCATGACCGAAAGCGCTTATAATAATATTTTAGGTACGGGTTCGGCAATTCTTCACCTTAAAGTAGGGGAAGAGCTTAACGGTAAGGACGCTTTGGCGGCTATGCTTATCTCTTCGGCGGGCGACGCAATATACGCTTATTGCGAAGCGGTGGGCGGAAGCTTACAAGGCTTTGTTAAAATGATGAACGATAAAGCGGTGCAGCTTGGCCTTTCGGGTACTCATTTTACAAATCCTATAGGGCTTCACGATGACAATAATTACACCACCGTAAGGGATATTATCACTTTAACCCGTTATGCTATTGATAATTACCCCGTTTTTTCGGAGCTTACTTCTAAATCACGTTATAAAATGTCGGCTACCAATATGCGTGACGAACGCACCATTGTTACTACCAATTATATGGTGGATACCGCTACTAATTACTATTACACTTACTGTACCGGTACCAAAACAGGGTACACCGATCAGGCGGGAAGGTGCCTTACGGCAACAGCCTCTTATAACGGTTACAGGTATCTGGCGGTGCTTATGAACTGTCCCAACGGCGGTACAAGAATAGAGTTTACCACCGCCCGTGAAATGTTCCGTTGGGCGTTTAACAGCTTCGAATATAAAGCGATTTTGGATACCTCAAACCCTGTGGCGGAAATGGAAGTAAAGCTTTCAATGGAATACGACCACGTAGCCCTTTATCCCGCAAATCAGTTAAGGTCGATTTTACCCAACGAAGCGGATAACTCAACAATTATTATTAAGCCCACCTTAAATTATGATTCGGTAAAAGCGCCTGTTAAAAAGGGCGACGTGTTGGGTACGGCGCAGGTTATTTACGCCGAAGAGGTTATAGGTACGGTAGACCTTGTAGCAGGTCAGGATATTGACAGCCACGCTTTATTGGTATTTTTTGACGTTATAAGGCGTATAGTTACTTCGACAGTGTTTACAATATTGCTGATACTGATTATCATTGCCGTGGTTTGTTTTGTTCTTTACGTTGCGTATATTAACTCAAAAGGTAAAAAGCGTACCCGTCGGGTAAGATATATTCCTTACGATGAAGAAAAGGAGCTTATGCGTAAGGAGGCAAGCCGTAAGAAACGTGAAAAAGCGGGCAGACCGCAATATAAAAAAGAGGATGAAGACATTGAATAAAATAAAGACTGTTTTAATTAAAATTATAATAAGCGTAATTGTTTTGTTTTTGGGCTATTGGTTTATGCTGCCGCCTTTAAACCTCAGAAGCGTTGATTTATACACCTTTATTATTTTTGCTGTAATCGCCGTTACGGTAATATGCAAAATTACCGGCGCCGTATTTTCGCTTAAAGAGGTTAAAGTGAAAGCCGAAGCAATTGACAACCCTGTTAAATTCGGGCTGGGAATTATTAAAAATCTTAAAACCGGAACCAAAATTTCGGTTGGCGTGGTGGCGGTTATTGTAATTGCCATTATTGTGGGAAGTGTTATAGGCGCTGAAATTTTTAACGCTTCAAGGTACAATAAGCTTATAGTTATGGAAGACGGCGACTTTGTCAGCGAAGTAAGCGAAATCAGTATGAATCAGATTCCGGTGGTTGACCGCGACACCGCATCCCGACTGGGACAGAGAAAACTGGGCGAAATGGCAGACCTTGTTTCCCAGTTTGAAATAGAAGAGCATTACACCCAGATAAATTATAACGGTAAGCCTGTAAGGGTAACGCCCCTTCGCTACGGTGACCTAATTAAGTGGTTCGGCAACCAAAAGAACGGCGTTCCCGCTTATATTATGGTGGATATGACTACCCAGGAAACCACTCTTGTGCGCCTTAACAGCGGTATAAAGTATTCCGAAAGCGAATATTTTATGCGTGACTTAATGCGTAAGCTCCGCTTTACCTATCCCACCAAAATTTTCGATGACGTTTCTTTTGAAATCGACGACCAAGGCACCCCTTATTGGGTGGCGTCTACCGTTGAATACAAAATCGGTCTTTTCAGCGGTAAGGATATCGGCGGAGCGGTGCTTCTTAACGCTCAAACCGGTGAAAGTAAGTATTACGATATTGAAGAAATACCCACTTGGGTTGACCAGGTGTACAGCGCCGATATGATTTTAACTCAGCTTGGCTATAACGGAAAATACCGTTCGGGCTGGTTTAATTCGGTGTTCGGTCAAAAGGGAGTGCTTCAGCCTACCGACGGCTATAATTACCTTGCCATAAATGACGACGTGTGGCTTTATACCGGTATAACCTCGGTTACCAGCGATGAGTCCAACGTAGGCTTTGTTCTTACCAATCTCCGCACAAAAGAAACCAGATATTATCCTGTACCGGGCGCGGAGGAATATTCCGCTATGAGCTCGGCGGAGGGTCAGGTTCAGCACCTTGCTTATAGGTCAACCTTCCCGTTGCTTTTAAACGTAGCCGACCGTCCCAGTTATTTTATGGCGCTTAAGGATTCGGCGGGACTTGTTAAAATGTACGCCTTTGTAGACGTACAGCAGTACCAAATAGTAGGTACGGGAAGCACCGTTGAAGAAAGCCGTCAGGATTACCTTAATAAGCTTAAAAAAGAGGACGTAAGCACCGATGAGAACGAAGAAACGCTTACTCTTACCGCAACGGTGGAAAAGGTTGGCAGCGCGGTTGTGGACGGCAATACCTGCTATTACGTTTTATTCAGCGATAACCAAAAGGTATTTACTCTTCCCGTTACTTTGTCTGATAAGCTTCCCTTTATAAGCGCAGGGGATTCCATTACCGTGACTTATAAAGAAAGCGAAAATGGAATAACCGTAAAAGCGGTAGAATTTAACTGATAAAAAAGACTCATACAAGGGTGTAAAAAGACAATACTACCTTTGGAGTGAGCCGATAATGATAAATTTAATATCAACGGCGGAAGCGGCAATTATTATACTTGCCTTCCGCCGTGTTTTATTGCTAAGCAGACCGAAAATAAATTTTATACTGAGCACCGTTTGTTTTTTACTTCTTTCCTTTAACCTTTATAAATATCTTTCATCTTCTTTAACTTTGGGTTACTTAAGGCTGCCGGTGGAATTTTCCGCGGTGTCGTACTTTTTAGTGCCTGTTATAGTTCTCTTTAAAATACCGGCGCTAAAGTCCTGGGCGGCGTATTCCGCCCTTTTGGCGGGGTGCGGATATTTCATTTCCGCTTTGATTTTCGGCGACCTTATTTATGCCGAATACGAAACTCAAAGCATAGCTGCCGCTCTTCTTTGCCACGGAGCCTTGCTTTTTTGCGGGTTACTGCTTATAAGCCAAGAAAGATTTTCCGCAAGGTCAAATTGGGCGATAACGGCAGGGCTTGTTTTTATAGGCGCTAACGCCCTTTTGCTGAAAAGCCGTTTCGGCGCAGGTAACGGAATTTTTATATACGAACTTCTTTTTGCTTTGCGCCCGATAAAGCTTTTCGGCAGCGGAATACTGCCCATTTATTACCTAATTCTTTTTACGCTTGTTTTGGTTTCCTTGAATACGTTTTATAAGGTAAATCAAAAACTTGCAAAAAAATAACCGCGGTTTAAACCGCGGTTAAATTGTTTTTAAACCTTAACTTTTCCAAAGGCCTCAAGTACCGAGAAACCTAAAATAAGAATTATACAAATCGGAGCAATATAACGGATAATAATTGTAAAGAGCTTCTTTCCGCTAAACTTGCCCGAAAGCTCGGCTTCTTCAATAAGGGTTTTGGGCTTGATAACGTAGCCCACGAAAATACAGGTAAGAAGCGCAACTATGGGCATAAGCACGCTGTTGCTTATAAAGTCGAAGAAATCGAGGAAAGCAAAGCCTATAATCTTAACGTTTGCCCATATTCCGTTTCCGAGCGAGGAGGGGAGTCCCAAAAGTACGCTGCCGATAAATACTATAAGGCAGGTAATTTTACGGTTTAATTTGAACTTATCCTGTATTACCGAAACAACCGTTTCCATAAGGGAAATGGAGGATGTGAGGGCGGCAAAAAGCACCATAAGGAAGAATATTGCGCCGATAATAGTACCGCCGGGCATACTGCCGAATACCTTGGGTAAGGTTATGAACATAAGAGAAGGGCCTTTGCCTAAGGCTTCTTCGCTGCCGCCGGAGAAAGCGAATACGGCGGGAACTATCATAAGACCTGCCATAAAGGCAATACCGGTATCGAAAATTTCAATTTGGTGAACCGAAGAAGAAACGTTAACGTCCTTTTTCATATAAGAACCGTAGGTTATCATAATACCCATTGCAAGGCTCATTGAATAGAACAGCTGACCCAAAGCCGCCAAAACGGTAGTTACTGAAAAATGGCTGAAGTCAGGGGTCAGGTAATACTTAACACCTTCCCACGCGCCGTCCATACAAGCGGAATAAACGGCAATAAAAATTGTAAGTACAACAAGAATCGGCATCATAATTTTACTTGCCTTTTCAATACCCTTTTCAACACCGAAAAGAACGATAAGGGCGGTTATACCGATAAAGAGCAAGAACCAACCGATGGGCTCGCCGATTTTTCCTATAAATCCGGTAAAATAACTGTCGTTTGTGGTGGCTTGCGCGTCACCTGAAACAAAGGCGAAAAGGTATTTGAAAATCCAACCGCCGATTACGGAATAATAGGGAAGTATAATAATGGGAACAAGAGACGCCAGCCAGCCCACGAAGGACCATTTTTTGCTTAGTGTTCCAAAGGCGTTAATAGCGCTCTGTCCGGTTTTTCTGCCGATAAGAATTTCTGCGCAGGAAAGCGCAAAACCAAAGGTAACCACCAAAATAAGGTAGGTAAGAAGGAACATACCGCCGCCGTGCTTTGCCGCAAGATAAGGGAAGCGCCAAATGTTACCGAGACCTACTGCAGAACCGGCAGTTGCAAGCACGAAGCCTAACTTGCCGGAAAAATTACTACGTTTTTCACTCATAAACTCAAACCTTTCAAAAAATCATATGCTTATTATTACATATTTTGGAATAAAAAGCAATAGTATTATTTTGTGTTGTACTATTGGTTTTAATATGGTATAATGTTAATAAGAAATCACAAAAAAGAGGTGACGGAATGCTTGAAAACAAATTGGGAATAACAAATTCTGCCGAGCTTGCCCGAGAAGAAGAAAAAATCAGCAAGAAGAAGGCGGTGGAATTGTTTGAAAAGGGAATTCTGGATAATTTGGAATCGGGCAAGACATCGTCGCTTATAGCAATTCATAAAGCGTTGTTTGAAGATATTTATGATTTTGCGGGTGAAATTCGCTCCGTTAATATTGCCAAAGGTAATTTTCGCTTTGCTCCTGTTATGTATTTGGAGGCGGCGCTTCAAAATATTGATAAAATGCCACAATCTACTTTTGAAGAAATAGTTGAAAAATATGTAGAAATGAATATTGCTCATCCGTTTCGCGAGGGCAATGGCAGAGCAACGCGTATTTGGCTTGACTGCATATTAAAAAACGAAATCGGCAAAGTGGTCGATTGGTGCTTGGTGGACAAAGAAGACTATTTACTCGCCATGGAACGCAGTCCTGTAAAGGATATTGAAATCAAGCATATTTTAAAGGGCGCTTTGACAGATAAAATAAACGACCGCGAAATGTTTATGAAGGGTATTGATCATAGTTATTACTACGAAAATTATACCACTTTCAAAACAGAGGATTTATAAATACAGTTTTTCAAGGCATAAAAAATGGATGTGTAGGTTATCTACACATCCATTTTTGCGTATAATTACAGCTTATCTACGTCGCTGTCGGTTATAATATGGAAGCCTGCAGCTTCTAAAGCGGCTTCGGCTTTTCCGTTATCCGCAACACGCATAACCATATAAGCGTGCTTTTCTGTTCTTGTCATAAAGGCGTAGAGGTATTCCATATTGATATGGTTTTCGTCAAGCACCTTTAATGCTTCGGAAAGCTTTCCGGGAGCATCGCCTATTTTAACGCCGACAACGTCGGTTGTTTTAATTAAATAACCTTCCTCATGCAGGGTTTTAAGGGCGGTTTCGGTGTCGTTAACAATAAGGCGCAAAATTCCGAAATCTTCGGTGTCGGCAATGGATAACGCGCGGATGTTAACGTTGTGCTTTGCGAGAGTTTCGGTAATAGCAACGAGAGAGCCCTGATGATTCTGAACGAAAACAGTAAGTTGTTTTAATGACATAAACTTTCTCTCCTTTATCAATGAAGCTTACGCTTGTCGATTACACGCACCGCTTTGCCTTCGCTTCTGGTGATTGACTTAGGCGGTACAAGGTGAACGGCGGGGTTAATACCAAGCATTACCTTCATAGAGTTGGCAAGAGCCTTTTCTAAAGCGGTAATGCCGCTTACGGTATCGGTAAACTGGTCGGGATTCATTTCAACATTAACGTCGAAGGTGTCGTTATTGCCGACTCTGTCAACAATAATCTGATAGTTGGGTTGGTAACCTTCGTTAAGAAGAACCGTTTCAATCTGGCTGGGGAATACGTTTACGCCGCGGATAATAAGCATATCGTCGGTTCTTCCCATAGGCTTAGCCATTTTAATAAGAGTTCTGCCGCAAGAACATTTTTTGCGTGAAAGAACACAAATATCTCTTGTTCTGTAACGGAGAAGGGGGAAGGCTTCTTTATCAAGGGAGGTGAATACAAGCTCGCCCTTTTCGCCTTCGGGGAGAACCTCGCCCGTTTCGGGGTCAATAATTTCGGCAAGGAAGTGGTCCTCGTTAATGTGCATACCTGTTTGTTCGCTGCATTCAAAGGAAACACCGGGGCCGGTGGTTTCGGTAAGGCCGTAAATGTCGTAAGCCTTAATGCCTAAATCCTTTTCAATTCCTTTTCTCATTTCCTCGGTCCAGGGTTCTGCACCAAAGATACCTGCCTTCAGCGGAATTTTATCGGGAGTGCAACCCATTTCCTTTAAGGATTCCGCAATATAAGCGGCATAAGACGGGGTACAGCAAAGAATAGTAGCCGAAAGGTCGGTCATAAACTGAATCTGTCTTTCGGTAAAGCCTGAGGACATAGGAAGCGTGAGACAGCCAACCTTGTGGGAACCGCCGTTAAGTCCGGGGCCGCCTGTGAAGAGGCCGTAGCCGTAAGCAACCTGACAAACGTCCTCGTTGGTACCGCCTGCGGCAACAATGGCTCTTGCGCAACAGTCTTCCCACAAATCAACGTCATGCTGAGTGTAAAAAGCCACAACACGTTTACCTGTGGTGCCCGATGTAGACTGAATACGAACGCAGTCTTTAAGGGGCTTTGCAAGAAGTCCGTAGGGGTAAGCTTCACGTAAGTCTGCTTTGGTTAAAAAGGGAAGCTTGTGAAGGTCTTCGATACCGTTTACGTCAGAGGGTTTAACTCCGGCTTTGTCCATAAGGTCGCGGTAGTAGGGCACGTTTTCATAAACGTGTGCAACCTGCTTTCTGAGTTTTTCCGACTGAAGCTTTTTGATTTCTTCAATCGGCATTGTCTCGATTTCTTTTTGGAAATAACGTTCCATTAGTTTTTCGCCTCTTTTTTTAATATGTAATTTAAGAATTATATCCTAAATCAAATGCAATTTTATTCATTTCTACGAATTTCGGAGCAACGGTGTTTTCTATCGCCGAAATCCACTTGTCGTAAGAAATGTCGAAATATTTTGCGGCTTTGCCCATAAGAACAATATTAACCGCTTTGCTTGAGCCTGCCTGTTCGGCTAAAGAAAGAGCGTCTAACGCATCCACCGATACGCCCTTGTCGGTAAGTTCGCTAAGCACCTTTTCCGGATAGGCCGCGGCGCCGATAATAACAGGCATGGGGTCGATTTGCTGTGTGTTAACTACAATTTTTCCGTCCTTTTTCAGGAAGGCGGCATAACGGGCAGCCTCCAGCTTTTCAAAGGAAATAATAATATCTGCCTGACCTTCGGTAATAATGGGGGAATAAACCTTTTCACCGTAACGAACGTAGGTAACAACGCTGCCGCCACGCTGACTCATACCGTGAACCTCGCTTACCTTTACGTCGTAGCCTTCATCCATAAGAAGTCTGCCGAGTAATTTAGATGCAAGCAGACTTCCTTGTCCGCCTACGCCTACTATCATAACACTTTTTGTCATTACTGCTTCCTCCTTAAACTATAGCGTCAAATGCGCAAAGCTGCTTACATACACCACAACCAACGCAAAGGGTATTATCGATTTTTGCTTTGCCGTCTTTAAGGCTTATTGCGGGGCAGCCAAGGCCCATACAACGTTTACAGGAACGGCACTTGTCATTTTCAACCTTTAAAGGAGCTTCGTGCTTAACAGATTTAAGCAGTACGCAGGGACGGCGTGAAATAATTACAGAGGGTTCCTCTGCCGCTAATTCTTCCTTAACTGCGGTTTCGCAAGCCTTTAAGTCATAAGGGTCAACTACTCTTACGCGGTTGATTCCAAGCGCCTTACAAAGGGCTTCAAGGTCGACTTTTGCGGCGGGGTCGCCTTTAATGTTATATCCCGTAGTGGGGTTTTGCTGATGACCGGTCATACCTGTAATAGAGTTATCAAGTATAATTACGGTGGAATTGGTAGAGTTATAAGCAACGTTTACAAGTCCCGTCATACCCGAATGCATAAAGGTTGAGTCGCCTATAACGGCTACGCTTTTCTTTTCTGCGGTTTCGCCCCTTGCGGCGTTAAAGCCGTGAAGTCCCGAAACCGAAGCACCCATGCAAAGGGTGGAGTCAAGAGCGTTAAGAGGAGCAACGGCGCCGAGAGTATAACAACCGATATCGCCCATAACGGTGATTTTGTTTTTCGAAAGGGTGTAGAACATACCGCGGTGAGGACAACCCGCGCACATCATAGGTGGACGAGGCGGAATAACGCTGTCGGCAGTTACGCTGTAGTTATCTTCCTTACCGAAAGCCTTGGCAATGGTATTTTGAGAAAATTCACCTAAAATGGAGAAAAGCTCTTTTCCTATACAGTCAATGCCAAGGGCTTTAACGTGGTTTTCGATAATGGGGTCAAGCTCTTCAATAACGTAAAGCTTTTTAACTTTATCGGCAAACTCTTTAATAAGTCTGTCGGGAAGGGGATTTGGCATACCGATTTTAAGAATATTGGCTTCTTCGCCCATAACTTCTTTAACGTAAAGATAAGAACAACCCGAAGTGATAATGCCGATATCACTGCCGTTCATTTCTACCTTATTATATATGCAGTCGTTGGCAAATTCCGCAAGGTCGGCGGTTCTTTGCTCAACAAACGGATGACGCTTAATTGCGTTACCCGGCATCATAATATACTTCTGGGGATTTTTTTCATAATCCTTAATTACGGCTTCTGCCTGTTCTCCTGTTTCAACAACCGACTGGCTATGTGCAATACGGGTACACATACGAAGAAGTACGGGGGTATCAAATTTTTCCGAAAGCCGGAAAGCGGTTTTAGCAAAATCGTATGCTTCCTGAGAATCACTGGGTTCAAGCATCGGAACTTTAGAAGCAATAGCATAGTGACGTGAATCCTGTTCGTTTTGGGAAGAATGCATAGCAGGGTCGTCGGCTACGCAAATTACCATACCGCCGTTTACGCCTGTGTAGGAAAGTGTGAAAAGCGGGTCGGCGGCAACGTTTAAGCCAACGTGCTTCATAGCGCACGCGCTTCTTGCACCTGCAAGACTTGCGCCGAAAGCAACTTCACAAGCAACCTTTTCGTTAGGCGCCCATTCGGAATGCAGATCGTCATATTTCGATAAAAATTCGGTGATTTCGGTAGAGGGGGTTCCGGGGTAGCTTGAAACTACGCCAAGCCCGCCGTCGTGAAGACCGGCGGCAACCGCGGCATTACCTATCATAAGTTTTTTCATATACGTTAACTCCTTTTTTAAGACTTGTTCTGTGAATCAACAAGACCTTCGGCGCCGTAAATCTTACGAAGCTTAGGCTTTTCAATTTTTCCTGTTGGGTTACGTGGAATGTCGGCAAAAATAATCTTTCTGGGACGCTTGTAACGGGGCAGGTCAAGGCAGAACCGGTTGATTTCTTCTTCGGTACATTCCATGCCTTTTTTGATTTCGATAATTGCGGTGGCGATTTCGCCCAGTCTTGAATCGGGAAGGCCGATAACCGCAACGTCCTTTATTTTGCTGTGGGCGGAAAGGAAGTTTTCTATCTGTACGGGGTAAAGGTTTTCGCCGCCCGATATAATAACGTCCTTCTTGCGGTCAACAAGGTATATAAAGCCGTCGGGATCCTGCATAGCCATATCGCCGGTATAAAGCCAACCGTCTTTAAGGGATTCTGCAGTGGCTTTTTCATCGCGGTAGTAGCAGGTCATTACGCCGGGGCCTTTAAGGCAAAGCTCACCAACGTCGCCTTTTTTAACTTCGTTGCCGTCGGGGTCAACTATTTTAATTTCCCAACCGTAACCGGGGATACCGATAGCGCCGACTTTATGAACGTTTTCAACGCCCAGGTGAACAGCACCGGGGCCGATAGATTCGCTTAGTCCGTAGTTGGTGTCGTAAGCGTGGTTGGGGAAGATTTCAAGCCAACGCTTAATAAGGCTTTGGGGAACGGGCTGTGCGCCTATGTGCATAAGACGCCAGTTTGAAAGGTCATAGTCCTTAAGGTCAATGTCTCCCCGTTCAATAGCATTTAAAATATCCTGCGCCCAGGGAACAAGAAGCCATACTATAGAGCACTTTTCACTGCTTGCCGCTTCAAGGATGCTTTTAGAAGCCGTACCCTTAAGTATTACTGCTTTACCGCCAACCAACAGACTGCCGAACCAGTGCATTTTGGCGCCGGTGTGGTAAAGGGGGGGAATACACAAAAAGCAATCGTCTTTGGTTTGACCGTGATGGGCTTGTTCAACTCTGCAGGAATGAATAAGGCTTCTGTGTTTATGTAAAATAGCCTTGGGGAAGCCGGTTGTACCCGAAGAAAAATAAATTGCCGCATCGTCCTCTTCGGTAAGGGTACATTCGGGGAAAGAACCCGAAAACTCACTTATAAGGTCGTTATAATCGTCGGCGAAGTCAGGACAGCTTCCGCCTAAATAAATAAGGGTGCATTTCTTGCTGATTTTTTCGGCAACCGCTTCAACACGTCCGACGAATTCGTTACCAAAGATAAGAACGTCTGCTTCGGCTAAATCAAGGCAGTAGTCGATTTCGTCGGAAGAATAACGGAAATTCAGCGGTACCGCCAAAGCGCCGCTTTTTAAAATACCAAAATAAATAGGCAGCCAGTCAATACAGTTCATAAGAAGAATAGCGACCTTTTTGCCCTTTCCTATACCGTTGGCAACCAGCATATTGGCAAGACGGTTAGACTTTTCGTTAAATACCTGCCAAGTGATTTCTCTTCTGTAATGCTTTTTATTGGTGGGCTGAACTAATTCATATTCGTGCCAAGTAAGCTTGCGTGTTTCGGGTTGGTCGGGATTGATTTCTACCAAGGCTGTATCATTAGCAAACTCTCTTGCGTTTTTTTCAAGCACGTGAACAATAGTCATTTCGGGTACCTCTGTAAAATTAAATTTGAATATACTAATACTTTAACACTTTAAAGCGAAAATGTCAACGAAAAACCGCGTTTTTGCTAATTTTTTCAAAAAACTATTGACAAACACGCTTTAAAGTGCTAAAGTGTATGCATACGGTTTAACGCTTTAAACGACTAAATTGCAGAAAGGATGCTTTTTATGACTACTACAATGATGATAACCATACCAATGCTTATATGCTTTTTTGGGCTTATGGTAGGCGTTGGTTTTTACTGTCGCAAACACGCCACTAACGTTGAAGGCTTTGTTCTGGGAGGAAGAAACGTAGGCCCGTGGCTTACTGCTTTTGCTTTCGGCACCTCTTATTTTTCTGCAGTAATTTTCGTTGGTTACGCAGGTCAGTTCGGTTGGAACTTCGGTCTTGCTTCCACCTGGATAGGATTAGGCAACGCCTTTATCGGCTCTCTTCTTGCCTGGAGTGTGCTGGGCAGAAGAACAAGGGTTATGACCCAGCATTTAGGCAGCAAAACTATGCCGGACTTCTTTGAAAAACGTTTTGATTCCAAAAAATTAAAGGTCGTTGCTTCTTTCATCACCTTTATATTCCTTATTCCGTACACTGCTTCTCTTTACAACGGTTTGTCTTCGCTCTTTAATAATGTTTTTGCTATTGATTATTGGGTAATAGTTGTGGCGATGTCGGTGCTTACGGGTATTTACGTTATTTTCGGCGGATATATGGCTACCGCAGTAAACGACTTTATTCAAGGCATTATAATGCTTGCGGGTATAGTTGCGGTTATCGTTTCGGTTCTTTCCCAAAACGGTGGCTTTAACGCGGCGGTAGAAGCCTTGGGTGTAAAAGCAGGAACACAGTATACCGCTATGTTCGGCCCCAATCCCGTTTTCCTTTTCTTCGTAGTAATGCTTACTTCTTTAGGCACTTGGGGACTTCCTCAAATGGTTGGTAAATTCTATTCCATTAAAGACGAAGGCTCGGTTAAAAAAGGCACGATTATTTCTACCGTATTTGCAATAGTCGTAGCGGGCGGTTGCTACTTCCTGGGCGGATTTGGAAGACTTTACGAACCCGCCATGAAAAACGGCAAGGTGCTTTTCGATTCCATTATTCCCAAAATGATGAGTGAGCTTGCTCCGGTTATTGTAGCGCTTGTTATCGTACTGGTTCTTTCGGCGTCTATGTCTACGCTTTCTTCGCTGGTGCTTACCTCTGCTTCCACCATTACCCTTGACGTTGTTAAGCCTTCGGTTAAAAAGGAAATGACCGAGAAAAAAAGCGTACTTGTTATGAGAATGTTTATAGTATTCTTCATAGCCGTTTCCGCCGTTATTGCTATTCTTAAAGATACCATTTGGGCAAATAATATGTTTATAGCCCAAATGATGGGCGTTTCCTGGGGCGCATTGGCGGGCGCATTCCTTGCTCCGTTTTTGTACGGACTTTACTGGAAAAAGACAACCAAAGCCGCCGTTGCCACAAGCTTTATATTTGGTGTAGGTCTTGAAATTGTTCAGCTTTGCATAAGCGTTGGCTGGGTAAGCGTAGCCAATATTTCCGTGCTTAATTTTGTGTTTACCAATTCACTTTACTCAGGCGTTTTTGCAATGGTAGGCGGACTTATTCTCGTTCCTATTGTCAGTCTTTTGACTCAAAAAACCCTTCCCGAAAATATTGAACAAAAATTTGAATGTTACGACCATACGGTAGTAACCAATAAAAAACAGTCCCTCGGATAAAAATAAAAGAACTGAACGCTGTGTGCAGCGTCCAGTTCTTTTTTATTGCTTTTGAAAGCGGTATATGATAAAATACTTAAGAGAAGAAGTCGAATAAAAGCTTATAAAAGCCCGAAAGGGTGTTATCCGAAGAAAAGAAAATGTTGTGTTTGGCGCAGGGAACGGTTATGACCTTGCTGTTTTTGAGTTTTTTTGCAAAACGGAATTGGTATTTGTTTTTAACCACCGTATCCCTCTGAGCGCTTAAAATTAACACCTGGGTGTTTATCTTTTTAAGCTTCTTTGCCTTAAGGATTTTGTCCTGAACGGTGACCGCTTCCCACATCCAACCGTTTGTGGCGGCAGAGGATTGGTATTCTTTGGTTGCTATACGCAATTTCATTGTGGCTTCAAAACGCGCCTTTGATTCGTCTAAAGTATTACGGATATCCACCGCAGGGTCAAAGTCACCGGCGTAGGCGAAACGCTTATCCCAACCGAATTTTTTGCCGTGATGACGGGTCATCATTAAAACAAGAGGACGGGGAACGTTCATTGTTTGGGGACTGATCATCGGGGCGCAAAGGGCTGCCTTTTTTATGTCGTTGGGGTGCTCCATCATATAAAGGGAAGCAACGGCGCCGCCCATTGAGTGAGAAAAAATATAAATCGGCAAACCGTTGCCCAAGGGCTTTACCAGTTTGTTTATAACTTCGTCAAGGTCGCTTACGTAGGTGGAAAAAGAGTCAATATGCACAAGGCGTAAATCATCTACCTGACGGTGTGAAAAACCGTGGCCGCGCTGGTCGTAAGTGAATACGTTACAGTTAAGGTGCAAAAGGTACCAAATCATTTCGCGGTATTTGGCGCAAAATTCCGTAAACCCGTGAAGAATAATTACGTTCTTGTCGGCATTTTCGGTTATATAACTTTCGCAGTAAAGCGCTCCCCCCTTTGTTTCAAGGTGGGTAACCTTTCGAATTTCGCCCAGTTTATTTAAAATTTCGGGCATTTTTTCACGGTAAAGAGCGTCTTTCAGTATTTCGGGATAGTTTAAATTCATTTTTTGTTCTCCAAACATTTTAAGGAAAAAAGTGGTGATACTAATGATATCTTCAATGAAGAAATCCGCAAAAAGGATTTGGTCGGGTATCATTATAGGTGTTTTTTCCTTTATTATTATATCACTTATTCTTACAAAAGTCATCTATGACGGAACATTTTCTCGTTACGACGTTATAGCCGCGGTTCCAAACGAACTTGAAGGTATGGTGGAAGCCAGAGAAACTCCCCGTTTTAAAAGCGGCGAAAACGCACTTTGCGGGTATTTGTACGGCGGTACGGGTGATTCGCTTGTGGTTATTGTACCGGGCTACCGCGCAGGCGGGGATGATTATTTATGGCAGATAAGTGAGCTTAACGCTTTAGGCTACGGTGTATTTACCTTTGATGCAACAGGCAGCTGCCGAAGCGAAGGCGATGACGCCGTGGGGTTTGCTCAAACAGTAAACGACCTTGAATGCGCCCTTTCTTATATTGAAGAAAACGGGCGTTTCGGATATAAAAAGCTTTACCTTTTAGGACACAGCAGAGGCGCCTTTGCCGTTTGCAGTGTTCTTGACGGCGGATATGACATTACTGCGGCGGTTAGCATCAGCGGTGTTAACAGCAGTATGGAAGCGGTAATTCAGCCTGCAGCGGATAAAGTGGGCTTTATAGCCTACGGTAATTACCCTTTTTTATGGCTTTACCAAGCGTCAATTCTGGGCAGTGATTCGGTTACAACCGATGCTGCACAAGAAATAAAGGCAAGCGATATACCCGTTCTGGTGGTTCAGGGTGCGGGGGACACCCGGTATACCGAAGAAAGGTATTCGGTATACTCACATTGTAAAGAAAACGGTGTTAAAAACGTCAGTTACCTTCTTATGAAGGGTAACGGTCAAGACGGTCACACTACTCTTCTTTTTGATGCCGACGGCACGGCTAATAATATGCTTATAGAAGAAATTCACAGCTTTTTTAAAGAAGCGGGAAAGAAGAAAAATTAAGGGGAAAATCAGGATGAGTACGGTTGTTATACCGGCGTATCAGCCGGATGAACATTTGGTAAGTCTTGTAAAAAAGCTTGCCGAAAATAATTTCTCGGTGCTTGTTGTCAATGACGGAAGCAAAGCGGAATGTATGACTTTTTTTGAGCAATGCGAAGGGTTTGCCAAAATAATTCATTCTGCTGAAAATCAAGGAAAGGGCGCCGCTCTTAAAAAGGGCTTTGCCGCTGTAAAAGAATATTATCCAAACGAAGAAACGGTTATAACCGCCGACGCTGACGGTCAACACAGAGTGGAGGATATTATACGCGTCAGGGAAAAGCTGGAAGAAGGAAGCGATTTCGTTTTGACGGTTCGCTACCTTCAGGGTAAAATTCCTTTCCGTTCAAAATTCGGCAACGTGTTATCAAGAATTGTGTACACCATAATGACCGGTCACTACTTTGACGATAACCAGTCGGGCCTTCGCGGTTTTCATAAAAAGCATATTGACTGGCTTGTCAACGTTAAAGGCGATAAGTACGATTACGAAATGAATATGCTGTGCTATGCCGACAAGCAGGGAATTAAAATTTCCACCTTGCCCATAAAGGCTATTTACATAGACGGAAATAAAAGCTCACACTTTAATCCTGTTAAAGATACAATAAGAATATATAAAAGGCTTTTTTCAAGCCTTTGGCCTTCAATTTTAAGCGTTGTGATGTGGGAGGTTTTGGCGTTTGTAATTTCTTTCTTTACTTACGAAGAAGCCAAAATCGCCGTACCTACCTCCGTTATGGTATCGACCCTTTTGTCAATTTTGCTTCAGCGTTTTGTTGTGTTCAGAAACGTACAGTATAAGGATTATTTCAGAACCTTACTTTTCGGAGCAATAAGAGCAAGCGCATACACCGGCTTTTTAAATCTTATCGGGCTTTTTACTAAGGCTATACCTATTTTCGTTGTGCTGAACGTTGCGGTAATTCTTGTTTTGGTGGTTGAATACCAAATCCACCGCATTATGCACCGAATTATGTGGATGTAATGATTGCAGTTAATCAAAACTAAGAAGCTTCGGTTAACCATTATAATATATTACCGACCGTTTTTAACGGTCGGTTTTTTATTAGTGTTCTAAAGCTTTCTTTATTTTTTCGCGGAAGCCTGCCGCTTCAAGACGCAAAAGCTGGTCAATGCAGGCGACAACCGTTGCTTCAACGGCGCAGCCGTGCATTTTAATAACGGTTTTTTCGGTGCCCAGAAACGTAGCTCCGCCTCTTGAATTATAATCGAAAGAAAGTGTTAAGTGTTTTTCAATCTCTTTAATAAGCGGGTCGTCTTCTCTGCCGGAGCGTCTGGCTAATTCCCTTACAACGCCACGGGCAACAAGCCCTGTGGATTCGGCGCATTTAAGAACAATGTTACCCGCAAAACCGTCGGCTACTACAACGTCGGCATAACCCGTAGCAAAGTCACTGCCCTCCATATTACCGATAAAGTTTATGGGTAATTCCTTTAACAGGGCGTGGGCTTCTTTTATAAGGTCGTTGCCTTTACCCGCTTCTCTGCCAACCGATAAAAGGGCGACTTTAGGCTTACTGCCCTGCTTCATACACTCTTTAAACGCGTTGCCCATAAGAGCAAAACGCACAAGGTCGTGAGGGGTGCAGGAAATATTTGCGCCGCAGTCCACAAGGCACATAAGGTCGCCGTTATAAAGGGGAAGGTCAGAAGAAAGGGCAGGGGCGCGAAGCCCTTTTATAAGCCCTAAATGACGAATGGTTCCTATAAATAATGCACCTGTGCTTCCGGGACTTAACATACCTATACAGTCGTCGTCCTTCTTAAGGCGGGAAAAGGAAAGAACCATGGAGCTTTGCTCACGTCCGCTGAAAATGACTTGCGGGTTTTCGTCGTTGGAAATAAAATCGTTGGTTTCAATAATTTCTACGCGCTCGTTTTCCTTTACGAAGGCTTCGATAATTTTGCGTTCGCCTACGAAAATCACACCTAAATCGGGGAAAACCTCCAAAGCGTTTAAAGCGCCCTTTATTATCGGTTCGGGACCTTTGTCGGCGCCGTAAATATCAATAACTACCTTTTTCAAATTAAAACACCTTATTCAATAGCGAAAATATAACGGTAAACGTCTTGACCGCCGTCTATAAATCCAAGCTCCACAAGGGGGAATTCGTTGGAGAAAAGTTCTTCAATTTCTCTTATTTCGTCCTCCTCCACACCCTTGCCGTAGAAGGCGGTTACTACCTGCTTTTCATCCATACAGGGAAGCTTTCTGAAAAGCTCCATAGCCGATTCAACGGGGGATAGTGTGGCGGAATATACGTTATCGCCTTCAAGACCTATCCAGTCGTCCTTTTTAATGTCAACACCGCTTATGTGCGCATCTCTTGTTGCGGTGGTTACGTATCCGGTAGTAACCGAATCAAGGCAACAGGTCATATCGCTTATAAGCTGTTCAATGGTAGAAACGCTTAAATCCATCATAGAAAGTGCGGAAAAGCCTTCTGCCAAGGATTTGGTTTTAATAACCCTTACGTCGGCGCTTCCGTAAAGCTCTGCCGCTTGCTCGGCGGTAAGAACTACGTTAGAATCGTTGGGAAGAACTACTATATATTCTGCGTTAACTTTATTGAAGGCGTCAATAAAATCTTCTGCAGAGGGGTTATTGGTTCTGCCGCCGTCGATAACCTCGTCAACACCTATTCCCGTAAAGAAGCTTTTAAGACCTTCGCCCGTAGCGGTTGCCACAACGGCGAATTTCTTGCGTTCTTTCCTTGCGGCTTCTGTTTCGCTGTGCTGAACCGACATATTTTCTATTTTAACGGTTACCATTTCGCCGAACTGACGAACGTAAGCGATTACCTCTTCGGGAGCGAAGGAGTGAACGTGAACCTTAATAAGACTTCCGTCCTGAACCGTAACAACAGAATCGCCCAATTCACCCAGCTTTTCGGTGAGTGCCTTAAGGGAAAAAGCGCTGATATCGGTTTTGCTGTTTAAAAGCTGTAAAATAAATTCGGTACAGTAGCCGTATTCAAGGGTGCTGTTTTCGTTAAAGTCGGAAGCAAGCACAAAGTCGGAGGAGGCTTCGGGAAGGGGAATGTCATCGATTTCTTCACCGTGAAGAACGGCGAGCATACCTTCAAAAATGCAAACAAGCCCCGCTCCGCCGCTGTCAACAACGCCGGCTTCTCTTAAAACGGGGAGAAGGTCGGGAGTGTGACGGAGAGAACGGTGAAGCTCTTCAATAAGTAAAGTGAAACACTCATCAAAATTGCCGAATTTGTTGGACTTTAAAAAGTCGCTTCCTTCACGTATCAGGGTAAGAATAGTTCCTTCCGTAGGTGTAGCAACGGCATTGTAAGCGTATTCTTTACCGCAATCGAAGGCTTTTATAAAATCCTCCACGGTATAAGCGGTCACGCTTTGACTGCCAACGGCAAGACCCCTTATAAACTGGGAAAGTATAACTCCGGAGTTGCCCCTTGCGGAAAGCAAGGAACTGCGGGAGAATTTCGCCATCATTTCGGAAATATCGGAAAAATCCCCTTTGGTGCCGGCAACGCCGCCTTCTATTGTCATTGTCATATTTTTTCCGGTGTCACCGTCGGGAACCGGAAAAACGTTAAGCTCGTCTACCGCCGACATATTGCGTTTTAGGTTGCGGTAACCGCCGCTTAACATTGCTTGCCAGAGTGAAACGTCAATTACATTTGGTATCATAATTTATTCTTCACCTTTTATAGTTACTTCTTTACCGTAACAGAATCCTATAATGGTTCCGGGGCCTACGCAGGAGCCTACAATAGGGGCTATGTAGCCGATGTGTGAACCCGCAAAGGGAATGCGTTCAAGAATAATGTCTTTAAGCTGCAATGCGGCTTCTTCGCTGTCGGCGTGGGAAATATAAAGAATTTGTTCTTCAGGTTTTTCAACCATTTCCGCCAAATGCTCCGCAATTGCAATTTTTGCGTTAAGGGCGCCCTTTGCTTTTTTGAAGGCGTAGTTCTGACCTGCGGTATCGGAAATAATAATGGGTTTAACGCCGAAAAGGTTGCCGAAAAAGGCTTTGGATGCCTTAACACGACCTGCTCTGCGCAGATATTCAAGATTTTCCACCGTACCGGCTTGGCTCATTTTAAGGCGGTTTTCGGTAAGGAAGGCTACCACTTCTTCCACGGTTTTTCCTTCGGCGCGCAACTGAGAAGCCATAATGGCTAAACCGCCTTCACCAAAGGAGCTTATAAGGGAATCAACACAGTAAACCTTATTATCGGGGTATTCCTCCAGAAGCTCCTTTGCAATAAGAGTGGCAAGGTTATAGGAACCCGAAAGCGCAGAAGAACAGGCTACGTAAATTACGTCCATACCTTCTTTAAGGTAGGAAGAGAATTTGTTATAAAAAACTTCTCTGGGAACCTGAGTGGTGGTAATGCGGGTGCCCTTTCTCATAAGGTCGTAAAATTCCTTGGGAGAATGGGTAGACCAATCTAACGAAGCAGGGTATTCTTTTTCATCAATTACGTAGTTCATACAAACGTAGTCGATGTGGTGTTTTGCCCGTAATTCGTTGTTTAAATCACAAGTAGAGTCGGAAACAATTGCGTATTTCATAATAGCACCTCTTTATTTAGCCTTTTGGCTTTCTATGATTTTTTCAATTATCGCTTTTTCTTCCACCATATTTGGGCTGGTGGGTTTACCGCGATAAAAAGCAGCACAAAGTCCGGGTCCTATGGTAGCGCCGCAAGCCATACCAACGTGGTTAATAATAACCTCTTTGGGAGAAAAACGCTCTTTGATTTTTTCAGCCAAGAATTTTGCGGCGGCTTCGCGGTTACTGTGGGCTACAAATACTGTTTGGTTCTCAATATCCACAGCTGTTTTATCCATATATTCAAGGAAAGCGTCGATAGCGTCGCGCTGACCTTTGATTTTACCGATAACTTCAGACATACCTTTTTCGTTAAAATCGGCAAGAATGTTAAGGCCTATCATTTGACCGAAGAAGGCTTTGAAGTTACTTACTCTTCCTGTTTTAACAAGGAAGAAAAGGTCATCCATAGAACCAATTTGGTGAACGGTGGTTTTCATAGAATTGATATAATCGGCTACTTCTTCAATAGTAAGGCCTTCGTTGCGCTTTTTACAGGCTTCTATTACTATAAGCGCAAGGGCGGTGGAATAACGTAAAGAGTCTATACAAATAATTTTTCTTTCGGGGTATTTTTCTCTAAGCTCTTGCGCAACCTTTTCACAGTTGCTAAAGGAAGCGGAAAGACCGCCCGAAAGGGAAATGCTCATAACGTCCTTTCCCGCTTTAAGGTTCTTTTCGAAAAGCTCGAATATTTCGCCTACCTGTGGAGTAGCGGTGGTATAAAGAGCCTTTCTTCCCTTCATGGAATCGTAATACTCTTTGGCGCTCATTGTTTCCCAGTCAAGGGTGGAAATTTCTTCCTTGCCGTTCGGATGATATAAAATTCCGTGAAGGTAGTCTTCGATTCCGTATTTTACACGTAATTCTTTGGGCAAATCGCATGCGGTATCAGGAATAATAGCAAAATTACTCATAATAATTCTCCTCAAAAACTAATTTATTTATATAAATATATCACAACTTAATACATTTTTCAACAAAATGAAACATTTTACAAAAAAAGTTAGTGCATTTTCTTGACGTATTTGTTATAATACCATTGTTGTACTGAAAACTGTAGTTTGTAAAAACGCTTAAAACAGTTAACCGAATGTAACCATCGTTATTTTTAGGAGGAGAATTATATGTGGTGGATTTGGGTTCTTGCGGCTATTGTTATTGCTCTGGCGGGCGGTGTTGCAGTTATGCTTATGAAAACCGTACCCATAGCAAACAGAGTATATAAGGATCAACTTGTTAAAACCGAACCCGAAAAATGGGGAAGGGTATGCTCCTGCCCCGAAAACCAAGAACAACAGGCTATGTGGGAAAGCGGTATTGCCTGGGCAGAGGAAAGAAAAGATAAGTGTACTGAGCTTCATATTGTAAACGACGGTCTTAATCTTTACGGTGAATTTTACCGTTTGAGTGACAGTAAAAGGTGCGTTATTATCCTTCCCGGAAGGTGTGAGTGCCTTATGTATTCTTATTACTTTGCGCCCCCTTACGAAGCGGCGGGGCTGAACGTTCTGGTTATAGATTCCCGCGCCCACGGCAAAAGTGACGGCGTTTATAATACCATTGGAAGAAAAGAAAGCGAAGACCTTATTTGCTGGACTAAATATATTACCGAAGAGCTTGGTATGGAAGAAATTTATTACCACGGTATATGTATAGGTACCGCGTCGGGACTTCTTGCCATGACTCATAAAGACTGCCCTTCATCGGTTAAAGGGCTTGTTACCGAAGGCTGCTTTACTTCCTTTAAGGAAACCTTTAAACGCCATATGATAGAGCTAAAGCGTCCTACTTTTCCCGTACTTCAGATTACTATGCACCTTATAAAGAAACATGCGGGAACCGACTACAAAAAGGTTGCCCCCATAAAGGTTATTAAAAAGGTGAATCAGCGTATGCTTTTCCTTTACGGAGAAAAGGACGTATTTTCTATTCCCGAAAAGAGCAGAGAGCTTTTTGCCGCCTGCGGCAGTCCGGATAAAAAATTGGTTTGGTTTCCTAAGGGCGGGCATTCCCATTTGCGTATAAATAATACCGAAAAATACGATAACGCTATTGTGGAGTTTCTGGGATGATAAAAAGCGGAAGAAAAATAGCTGTATTTACCATGGATTTGGAAAATCTTTCGGATACGGGGTGTATTCGTGAAAGTGACCTCCATATAAAAGAGGAAATGCTCGACGGCCTTGACGAATATATTAAAATTCTGGATAAATTTAATATTAAAGCCACCCTTTTTGCCATGAGCGGCGCCGCCGAGCTTGTTAAAGACAAGCTTAAAGGGTATATTGCGTCGGGGCACGACCTTGCGCTGCACGGGTTTGACCATTCCGCGCCCATAAAGAAAACCGCCAATGAATTCCGCGAGGAAATTATTAAGGCAAAAAATTTCTTGGAATCCACTTTTGACGTAAAGATAAAGGGTTATCGCGCTCCTTATTTCAGTTTGGATAACGAACACCTTAACGTGCTAAAGGAATTGGGCTTTACTTATGATTCAAGCAAGTTTGATTTTCCAAGAAGAACCTACGCCGCCGAAATTGACGTAAGCGGGTATAAACGGATTGCCGAAAACGTTTTCTCCCATAACGGTTTTTATGAATTCGGTATGCCTTGTCAGAAATGGATGGGTATGAAAATTCCGGTTTCGGGCGGAGGATACGTAAGAATGAACAACTGGGCATTTTTTGCTTCGGTTTTATACCGGTATTTAGCCCACAGCAATTATTACGTTTTTTACCTTCATCCCTTTGAAGTGTCAAAGATGAAAATGCCCGAAACACCTCATTTAAAAAGTCACGACCAATATTATTTACGCGCAGGCGTAAGAAGTTATCCCCATAAAATAGAACAGATAATTCGTATGCTTAAAAAATTGGGATATGAATTCGTTACTTTCAGCGAGCTTGCAAAAAGGCTTGAAAAAGGCGAAGCAATGTTTTAATAAAATAACCGTCTGAAATTATTTCGGACGGTTATTATTTTTCTGCAATTAAATTTATAAAATCCTTCATATATGGGGAAAGCCAACGGTTTTTGTGACAAAGAAGCTGGCTATAATATATTTCTTCGGCGGTCAGCTTGACTATAAACCCGTTGCCCTTTGTATAGCTTACTGCTTTATAAGCAATTTTGTGGGCGACTATATTATAAAGGGCTCCAAAACTGCTTATAGGTTTACGGTTATCACCACACATCCCGAAGAAATAACCGAAGAAATAACCCATATTCTAAAGCACGGCGCTACAAGAATAGATGCCAAAGGCGTTTATACGGGAAGCGAAAAAGCGGTGCTGATTTGCGTTATAAACAAGCACCAGCTTACCGATTTTAAAAAGATAATAAATAAGTTCGACAACACCTTTTCCTTTTATGAGGTTGTCAACGAAACCCTCGGCAATTTCAAAAAAATCAAACGCGAAGCTTAAACTTCGCGTTTTTAATTTACCGTAGTAATTATAAGCCCTTTTTCAAAGGTGTGACTTGCGTGTATTTCGTTATAAGAAATTCCTTTTATATCTATAATGCCCGTACCCATCATTTTAAAATAGGCTTCCTTTGCCGTCCAGATTTTATAAAAATTAAGGAGTCGGTCGCCGTTTTCAAAAAAACCTCGGTCGCTGTCGTTTAAAACCTTTTTCGCAACCTTTAAATCAATGGGCTTTAATATTTCAATATCAATTCCCACAGGGCTTTTGTCAATGGCTGCGGCAACATAATCGCCCGAATGACTAAGGCTTACGTGGACTTTTTCACCCTTGATAAAGGGTTTGCCTTTTTCGGTACGGTCTATAATTATTTTTTCGGCGGGAAGGGATAAATAATCCGCCGCCGCCTTTTTCATCAGCCATTCCCCCGCAATGCTTTCAAGTCTTCTCTTTGGGTTTGATACCGAATTGATATACTTTTTTCTTTCATCAGTCATTAAAGAAAGACATTTGTTTAATTCTTCATCGCTAACTGAACTTATCTTAATCAAATACTGTTTCAAAACGGGGTCACCTACCTTGACTTTACAGCTCTTTACATATATAATAACAGAGAAGATTTTTTGATTCAAGGTGTAATTTTATGAAAGCATACATTAAAAAAATAATAAATGACTGTATGAGTCGTTTAAATATGGCGGAGGATACCTTTGAAACGGTTTATAACGTTACTTTTTCGTCTCCGGAAATGATTATGGCAGAGGATAACGACGGCATAACAGTTAACAGTTACACGTACGGCGAAATCAAAGGAAGAATAGAAAAAACCGCGGGAGCGCTTTACTCTCTTATCGGCGATACTCATTCCTACGTGGGTGTTGCATTGGAAAACGGCGTTGATTGGATAGTTGCTTTTTGGGCGGTGCTTAAAAGCGGAAATAAACCCTATCTTGTCAACCTACGCCATCCTAAAAATCTTGCTGAACGCATACTCAAAAACCTTGAAGTAAAATATATTGTTTGCGATAAGGAAGGGGAGCTTGACGCAAAATACATACCTCTTTCTTCTTTAACGGATTCACCGGACTATACCTGTGAATTTGAAAACGAAATTGCCCTTGCTTCTTCCGGCACAAGCCTTAGCGAAACTATATGCTTATATAGCGGAGAAAACGTTTGCGCCCAAATCAGAAATACCGAAAACGTAGTTAAAGAAAACGAAATGATTTACGCCCATTACAAAGGAAGCCTGAAGCAGCTTGCTTTCTTGCCTTTCTACCACGTATTCGGTCTTTTTGCGGTGTATTTTTGGTTCACCTTTTTTAAAAGGACGATAGTCTTTTTAAAGGATATGTCCCCCGAAACAATTACTTTTACCTGTAACGAGCATAAAGTAACCCATATTTTTGCCGTTCCCATGCTTTGGCATACTATTGAAGATAAAGTCAGAAAAACCGCCGCCAAGCAGGGAAGGGAACAAAAACTTGAAAAAGGCATAAAGCTTGCCACCCGTATTCAAAATGTCTTGCCTGTTTTGGGTCAGAGTATTGCTAAAAGAATTATGAAAAGCGTAACAAGTGAGCTTTTCGGTAACAGCGTACTGTTTTGTATAAGCGGCGGAAGCTTTTTGCGTCCTTCGGCATTGCGGCTGATTAACGGTTTGGGCTATGCTCTTCATAACGGCTACGGTATGAGCGAAATCGGTATAGGTTCGGTTGACCTTTCAAAAAAAGCGGATGACCGCAACAAAAACTCTATCGGCAGACCGTTCTGTTCGGTAGAATATAAAATTGATGACAATGGCGTACTTTTTGTAAAGGGTAAATCTCTTTGTAAAGAAACCTTAAAGGAAGGAAGCCGTTCTTTAACCGACGGTTGGTTTTGCACCGGTGATTTGTGCGAAGCTGACGGTGACGGACGGTACTACGTCAAGGGCAGAATTTCCGATACGGTTATCGGCGAAAACGGAGAAAACCTGAATCCGGATATAATAGAGCAAAACTTTTCACCCGCAGGGGTACAGAATATGACTGTTTTGGGGCTTGACGACAAGCTTACCCTTATAGTGCAGGTAAGCCCTTACGTTTCTGCGGAAAGGGTAGATATTATCCGCCAAGGACTTATTGAAACCAATAATACCTTACCTGCAATTCAGCAAATAAAACAGTTTTATATGACCTGCGACCCTATTATGGCTCCCACAACCATAAAGGTAAGCCGCAAGAGTCTTGAACAAAAAATCAAAAACGGTGAAGTAACTCTCCTGCCCCTTAAAAAGGAAAAAGTCCACGGCGAATTTAACAAAAACAGTCCTTTGGCTCAAAAGGTGCTTGAAATTGTATCCGATACAATAGACGTGGCGGCAGACAGTATAGACCCCGAAATGAATCTGTTTACCGAGTACGGTATTTCGAGCTTACAGTATTTTTCGCTTCTTTCGGCAATTTCCGAAGAATTCGGCATAACGGCTGAAGAAGGGGACGATTATTGCTATACCGTAAAAGAATTTTGTGAATATATTGAAAGGTTATCATAAAATGAAGCAAAAAAACGTTAATCTGTTTGTGATTTGGTTCGTCAAGCTGTCGGGGCTTATTCCCGCGCTGTTGTTTTTTAAACCAAAGGTTTATTACGTGGATAAAAAGGTTCAGGGAAGGCGTATTAAAAAAGGCAGTATTCTAATGTCTAACCATATGTCTTTAATGGATTTTGCTCTTTACCTTATACTGTTTTTTGGTTCTGTCATTCGTTTTTTAATGGCGGAAGTGCTTTATAATAAAAGCAAGCTTTTCGCTTGGTTCCTTTTTGCTGTGGGCGGGGTGTACGTAAACCGCGACACCAAAAATTTTTCCTTTATGAACGAAAGCGTGAAGATACTTAAAAAGGGCGGTATTGTTGGGATTTTCCCCCAAGGAAGACTTCCCGTGGGAGGAAAGCCTTTTCCCTTTAAACCCAGCATTACTTATATAGCTCTTCGTTCGGGCAGCCCCGTAGTACCCGTTTATACCGACGGTAATTACGGTCTTTTCAAAAGAACCAGAGTGGTTATAGGAACCCCTGTAAATCTTAAAGAGTATTGCACAACCGATAATCCGGATAAAGAAGAGCTTGAAAGGCTTACTGCCTTTTTAGAGGAAAAAACTTGGGAGCTTAAGGAGTTTTTGAAACAAAGTGAAGAGAAAAAATAATATTTTCCGATTCCTTCCTATGGATATGGGAAGAATTGTCTGTTCGGTGTTGCCTCTTTGGTATCGCACCAAAAGAATTAACATAAAGGGCGAAAAGGTTAAAACTCATTTGAAAGGCGGGGCGGTTATTGCTTCCTTTCATACCGGCTTTTCCGACCCCTTCACCGTAGGTAATTGCTTTTGGTACAGGCGGCTTTTCTTTCTTGCCGCAAAAGAGGTAATGAAAAACAAGGTAATAGAAGTATTGCTAAAAGGTATGGGATGTATAAAAATTGACCGCGAAGCGTCGGATATAAACGCAATTAAAAAATGCGTTTCGGTGCTTAAGGAAGGCAAGCTTTTGGGCATTTTCCCCCAAGGCGGTATTCATAAAGAGGAAACCGACCAAATTAAATCGGGCGCAGTGCTTATTGCTATGCAGGCGGGCGTGCCCATAATCCCCATATATATGGCAAAACGAAAGAATATATTTAAACGCCAAATTGCGGTAATCGGGGAGGCTTTCGACCCTAAAGAGCATTGCCCGAAAAGGTTTCCTTCGGTAAACGATATTGCCGAAGTTTCAAGTAAGCTTTTGGCGGAAATGGAAAGGTGTAAACACGCTTATGAACAGTACAAAGGATAAACTCACAGAACTTTTTGATAAGGTTTTCGAAGGGGAACTGGACGTATCGGGAATGGATGAAAATTCCCGCCTTATTGAGGATATAGGAATGAATTCCATTGGTCTTTTATATATGGCTATGGCGGTGGAAGAGGAATTCGGAACCGCCTTTACCAACGACGATTTTGCAAAGCTTCGTACCGTTGGCGACGTGATTAAAAAAATAGAAAATAACTAAAGGAAAAATTGACTATTTCTTTTGGTTGATGTATAATATAAAAAAAGAAATTTAGGAGTGATTCTAATGAACGAAAACAATAACTTTAACAATGAACAACCCGCTTATCAGATTCCGCAGCAGCCTGTATATGCGCCGCCGGTTCAGCCTCAGGCACCCCAGCAGCCCGCTTATCAGGTTCCTCAAGAACCTGCATACGCTCAGCCTCAGGCGCCCCAAGAGCCCGTATACGCTCAGCCTGTTCAGCCTCAGGCACCCCAAGAGCCCGTATATGCTCAGCCCGTTCAGCCTCAGGTTCCTCAAGAACCCGCATACGCTCAGCCTGTTCAGCCTCAGGCACCCCAAGAGCCCGTATATGCTCAGCCTGTTCAGCCTCAACAACCTGTATATAATAATCCTCCTGCTTACGACCCTTACGCAGGACAGAATTATAATCAGCAAGCATATCAGTCTTACGGCGCTCCCGCACAGGCACCCAACGATACTACTACCCTTATATTCGGTATAGTTGCTCTTGTTGCGGCGTTGACCTTCTACTTTTCTCCTGCGGGAATTGTTTTCGGTATTCTTGCTAAAAAGAAGGCTGAAGGCTTTATGAGCCTTAACGGTGAAGTTGGCGGCACTATTAAGACCGGTAAAATTCTCGGTACCGTAGGCTTTATAGTAGGTATTGTATTGTCTGCTATTCTTTCAATTGTAATTTTTGCGGCTCTTTTAGGATAAATAAGGGGGATGTAATATGATTCGTTGCAGCCGTTGCTCAAGCGAAATTCCCGAAACCTCGCAGTTTTGCGGAATTTGCGGCGCACCCGTTCAACCAGCACCTCAACCGGATGTTGGAATTTATAAAGAAAAAGAATGCCTTGATAATTTCTACCGCTTCCTCAAATACGAAAGACTTGCCTGGAAAATTTGCGGTATAGTATGGATAATTCTTTCCGCTCTTTTAGGCTTTTTTGGTATTGTATTTTGTATGATGGCTGTGGAAGAAGAGTTTTTGGCAGTGCTGGGAGTTGAATATTTACTTTTAGCGTTCATTTATTTGCCGGTAGCAATAGTTAATCTTAAAATGATCAGCCGTGCGGAACATTATATGAATATTGTGTATAATGACGTAAACGCCGTTAACGAACGTTGCGGCAACGCGGGAATGATTGTTCTTTCGGCTTTCTTTAACACAATTGCTATGATATTTATTATTATTAACTTTACCCGCACCAAAACCAATAAAGCGGAAATAAACAGCGCGGCAAGGCGCCAGGCAGAGTTTAATAATAACAATAATTTCGTTAATTATCAGTAACAAAAAGCCGGTATGGAAATGAGTGGGGTTGCTAAGGAAAGTCTTCTTTAATAAAAATGAAATTTGGCACGCAAATTTCCTGCTTGCAACAGTATAAGACAAAACTACCCGAAGAAGAGAAAATTAAACTCTTTTTCGGGTAGTAATTTTTATATAGTGATATTCTGTGCTAAACGCACAGAGTGATATTTCCCGTTCGGGAAGTGATATTGAAATCTTACGATTTCAGTGATATTTTATTCGCCATAAACTGTCCGCAGGACAATATCACTATGCGTAGCATAATATCACTGCGAAGCAATATAACTCGCCGTCAGGCGAATAAAACTGCCCAAGTGTCCTTTGGAACACTTGGGCAATCCATACCGGCTTTTTATTTTACAAGCATCATAAAGGTTGTAAGAATTATAAGAAAAGCAAAGTTAAAGGCGGAGAAAAGTTTAACGTAATAGCCTTGCTTTTCGGGGTATTTAGAAGTGAATTCTCTGTAGGTGATAAGACTTGCAAGGGAAGCAATAAGCGTTCCCGCGCCGCCTATGTTAACGCCCCATAACAATTCTTTATAATTGTCGGTGAACTGGGAAAGCAAAATTGCAGAGGGTACGTTGCTTATGCATTGGCAGGAAAGTGCGCTGAAAATCAAGGTGCTTTTTTCTAAAAGCATAGAAAACAGCTCTCTCACCGCGCCTATCCGCGCCATATTGCCCGAGAATATAAAGAAAAATACAAAGGTTAAAAGTAAGGGGTAATCAACCTTTTTAAGGGCGTCTTTATCCATAAAGAAAAGAACCAAGGGAATTATAATAAGTCCCGTCCAATAAGGTACGCCGCGGAAAACAATTGCTATTGAATAGGCGAAAAGCAAAAGGTAAATTGCCGTTCTTAAAGGCGGTAATTTTTTTATTGTATCGTTAACGGTAATAGGCTCTGATTTCACGAAAACAATGCAACAAAGGGTGATAAGCACAACCGAAAGAATAAAAGGAACCGCCATAATACCCATAAATTCCGCAGCGGGGATTTTATATTTAGAGTAAAGATAAAGGTTTTGAGGATTGCCGAAGGGAGTAAGCATACCGCCTAAATTAGCGGCAATGTTTTGCATTATAAAGGTAAACGCCATATACTTTTCTTTTTTTGCGGTGTTAAGCACAAAATAACCAAGAGGAAGAAAAGTAAGCAACGCCATATCGTTGGCAATAAGCATAGAACCGATAAAGGTTATGTAAACGAGTGTCAGTACGCTTGTCCTTGTGTTACCGAAGCGTTTTACTATTACCGTGGCAAGGGTGTAGAAGAAGCGGATGTTTTTTAAAGCGCAAACAACAGCCAGAACACAAAAAAGACAGGTAAGGGTTTTAAAATCAAAATAAGAAAGGTAAGCTTGGTCTACGGGGACTATAACGCTTGTAATAACCGCGGCGATAAGCGCAACCACCATAACGGCGTTGGCTTTAATAAAGCTTTTAAGAGGCTTTAAATTTATGCCGTGATGAGAGTGGTGTCTGTGCCGCATTACGTGGGTTCCTGCCATAGCTTCGCCTCCTTTTTTTCTTCGCACAAGTAGTAAGTATATCATAAAAATAAAATTATTGCTATTGTCATATATTATAATTTTGCAGCCTTTAAAAAACAAAAATACCGTATCCTTTCACAAAGATACGGTAATTTTTTATCTTATGGCGTCAAGTTTTAATTCGCCGTCGGCAAAAGTGTAGGGAATACGCAAGGTGCTTTGGTCTTTCAGTGTAATTAAAATAACCTTTTTGCGTATGGAATAATTGCCTTTAGCAACGGTTTTCGGGTCTTTCCCCTCTATAATTTCAAGCTGAGTGTACTTTCCTTTTTCAAAGGTTACTTCGGTGGTAACACCGTCTTTTGAGTATTCCCAGCTGCCTTCAAGCTCTTTGTCAATTTCTCCGTAAAGCTCTTTATCAATTTCCTCAATTTCTTCCGCCAAAAGCTTTTCTTCCTGTGTCAGCCCGTCGGGAGAAATTGTACGGGCAAGGCTAAGGGCGGATTCAACGTAATTTACTTTAAGGCTTACTTCCTCGCTTTGGTTAAAACCGTGGGTGGCTTTAAGCTTAAGGGTAAACGTGCCGTTTTCCGTAAGGTCATTTTTTGAAATAAAGAACGCCGAAATAAATTGAGCCGATTTTCCTGCTTCTATTACCTGACCTTCGCTGGGACTTTTAAGGTCGGTAATTTCAAAGGGCTTGCTTAAACTTTCGTTAGCGGAAAACAAGTCGGAATAAACGTTAATGCCGTTTAAAGTGGCGGTGGCTCCGCTGCCCAAAGAACTGTTGTTATCCTGTGTATAGTAGAAAAATTCAATTTCCTTATCGGTGGCGGTTACGGTATAAATTGCGTATAAAAGTAAATCTTCGCCTGCGTAAGATTCGTCCACGTAAAGGGAAATATCGGATATGTTGTCGCTTGCCGGCGGTGGTGGTGGCTCTTTTTTACAACCGCTTACCGAAAATGTAATTAGTAATGCAAATAAAAGGGAAATAATCTTTTTCATAACTTTCACCTCAAAGATAATATACACAATAAGGCGAAAAAAGTCAAATATAGTAAAAAAATAAGGGCTTTCGCCCTTATTTTTTATTCTGCTGTAAGTGTATTAAAGGTTACGGTTTTTGCCCTTTCAATAAAATACGGCTCGAATTCTTCGTACTTTTCGGTTTTGCAGGTGAACTGTACCATCCAAAAAGCGGAATCTGATTTGTAAAGCGCGGCAAGGTAGGTATAATCCTGCTTTAATTCCTCGTTATAAAACGTGTACTTAATACAGTTTCCAAGCCCGTCAATTTTTACGGTTTGGGGGTTTCTTTCCTTATTTGCCTGAAGCACAAGGTCGGCATATTGGTCCAACGTATAGTCTTCAAAACCAACCATAAGAGAAAATTCTTCTTTCAAAACAAAAACGGCAATATCTTTTGAATCGTAGCAAACGTTATAACCTTCCATTTCGCTTTCGACAAAGCCTTCGTTAAGGGTTATGGACATTTCGTCGTAAGAAAATATTTTATCCTTGCCGTCGGTTACGTTGCAACCGGCAAAGGAAAAAATCATAACAAAAACCAAAATGAACGCTAATAATTTTTTCATTTTAAAAACCTCGTACTTTTAAATTATAAGTGAAATTCCATACCGTCGCGGGCAATTTCAACAGGAACGCCTTTAAGTTCTTTCATAAGGCTGTGAATAAAGGGAACTCTTTGTTCGGTATAATGGGTAATAAAGAGCTGTTTTATGTTTTCTTTTTTGCCTTCAAAAAGGGGAAGATAAGCGGTGGCGTCAAAGTGCGCGCTTTCACAAATTGCAAGGTCAAGAGGAGCATCTAAAACCTGAAGAGGGAAGTCCTTATCGGGGCCGTCGGGGCATAAATCACCGCTGAAAAATACTCGTTTTCCTTCTGCTTCCAAAAGGTAAGCGTAAGACTCTTCGCAATGCTTTGTTCTGTAGGCGGTAAGCTTTATTGTTCCGTCGTCGCAGATTACTCCGTCATTTACGCGATGAAAAGCAAAATCTCTTATTTTAGAACCTAACATTTCAAACCAAGGGTTCATACCGCTTTTGAATTTTTCAATATCCATAGGAAGATAAAATTCAGGGTTAGAAAACCTGAACCACCAACAGCTGCAGCTTCCTATAAAGGGGATAATTCCGCTTACGTGGTCTGCGTGCATATGGGTTACGAAAACCTTTTTTATGGATTCTACGGGTATGTTACGTTTTTTTAAATCGGGAATCGGGCAATACCTATATCAATAAGATAACGGTTTTTACCTGTTTCCACCATAATACAGGAGCATTTTCTGCCCACCTCGGGAGCACCGTGGCTGGTGCCTAAAAATACTATACGCATAAACATTTCCTCCTAAAACTATACCCATATTTTATCACACGATTATTTTTAAGGCAAGGGTTATTTTTCCGAGACTGCAAAATAATCCGTTTTGCCGTTTTTTGTGTGCGGCAATCTTTCTACAAATACAATTTCTTTAGGCAACATATGTTCATCCATATGCTTACGGAAAAAATTTTGAAGTTGTTCACGCGCTTTTTTCTTACTAATATTTTTGTTAAGTACAATAAAGGCTTTTGCGCACATACCGTGTGAATGTTCCTTGTCAGGGATGCCTATGACCATACATTTATTAACAAGAGGCGAAGATAGTATTATTTTTTCAATGGAATAAGGGGAAATTTTTGTTCCGTCAAAACGCACATACATTCTTTTAATTCTTTCACAGAAGAAAAGAGCTCCGGTTTTATCTATATATCCACAGTCTCCGCTATGTAACCAAACGTTACCGTCACTGTGAACCTTCAAAAGCCGTTGAGTCATTTCCGGATCATTATAATAACCTTTACAAACTGTCGGACCGCAAATACATATTTCGCCTTTTTTATCGGAAGGGAGGAAAGAGTTTGTGTATTTGTCAAATATTTTTATCATAGTATTATGTAGTGGGGATCCTACACTCCCTGAGGGAGAAGAAATAAGGCAGGAGGTTGCGGTGGAAGCAGTTTCGGATAAACCGTAGCCTACCGTTACAGAGCAATTGCAGTTGCAACTCTTAAATATATTATTTATTATATTTTGCTCGTTTGATGTCATCGTGTCTCCGCCGATTATTACCGTTTTTAAAAAAGAAAGGTCGCAGTTCTTAAAATTATCTTTAATAAAATATTCCCAATGCGCAGGAACAGTAATAATATAATTTGGCTTTTCTCTTAATAGGACTTTTTTTAACTTTTTAGTGTTAAGAAGTGGGATTAAATTAACTCTTATCCCTGAAACTAACGGCAGATGTACTGCGACTGTTACGCTGTAACAGGTAAATAAAGGCATTATGTTAAGAATAGAGTTTCCTTTTTCAATATAGGGGTTTGCGTTCGCTTGTTGAATAACTGCTGCGTTTATATTTTCGTTGGTTAATATCACACTTTTTCTGCCGTAGGTGGTTCCGCTTGTATAGAAATACCCGAATATATCGTCGGTTGCTCTTTGCGGCAAGCAGTCTTGTCCGTCAATTGCCGCTTTAATGAAAGAATTATAGGAAATTAGTTTTTTGTTTGTGGAAAGAATGTATTTTCTTCCTGTGAATAAATCTGCTAAAGGTGAAAAAATCTGCGCAGCTTTGTTTATTGAACGTCCGGGATTAAGATGAACTACGTAACAATCTTTTATATTTTTAAATTCTTTTATTTGAAAATCGGGAACAAAACATAGTTTTGGAGAAAAAGTCTTAATTGTTTCTTCGATTTCATCGGATTTTGCACGACAGTCAAAAGCGCAGTAAACAGCGCCTATTTTATTTATTGCATATATAAGGTATATGCCTTCGGGCGTTCCGGGGAGCGATGAAGCAACGACATCATCCTTTTTTATTCCAAAGGTTCTCAAAGCTCTTACCGTTTCGTTGATATTGTGAAGCATTTCTTCGTAGGAAATATTTTTTCCGTAAAAGGATATTGCCGAACTTTTGAGACAATCTTGAGATTCTTTGTATAGATACTCATATAAAGACAAATTTAGGGGAATATATTTTTTGAATGAAGCTGCCATTTATAACACTCCTTTAGGATATATGGTTATATTTTACTCAAACATTGAGTAAAAGTCAATACTCAAAAATTGAGTATGGTAACATAACATCGCAAGTTGAAAACAAAAGGGTGAGATAATGGATTATAGAGAAAGAATGAAGAATCTTCGTGAGGATAACGATTTGACACAAGCGCAATTGGGCATACTGCTTAATAAATCTCAACAGGGGTATAATCATATAGAAGCAGGAAGAGCAGAACTGAAAATTGAAGACCTCATAAAGCTTTGCGATTTTTATAATGTGTCGGCAGATTACTTTATATGTCGCACAGAACAAAAAATTAAAGCCCAGGAATTTAGAAGAAAACCACGGTAACTAAAGAGTTACCGTGGTTTTGTACTATTCTGCAAAAAGTGTAATGGTAGATTTACTTAAATCTACGGTATTACGGGCAATTTTTGCTTTATCTATCAATGCCTGATTACCCTTAATATTGGTATGAATTAAAAAGGTGGGGAAGCAGGAGGAAGAAATATCCACTCTGAGTTTTTCACCCTTTTTAACAATAAAGGCGTGTTCGTCAAAGGAAAAATCAATATCAATTTCGTCGTTCGGCTTATAGTTATGGCAGAAGTTAGAAATCATAGTAATGTCATCTCTGAGTCCTAAATCGCCCTCTTCCTTGCAAAGGCTTACTCTCATATAAAAGCAGGTATCCTCTCAGTCGCTTTTAACCCTGAGCCTTCCTTTCATTTTGCCCTTTATAAAGGTGTCCTCTTTAAATTCGTCGGTGTAAACGCTTATTATATCCTGCCTTGAATTGGGCTTGTCCTGCCAATCGGTAGTACCGAAGCCGTTGGACAGTCCGCCTTTAAAGGAGGCGGGTGCGAAGGGGTTATAAAGGTAGGTTTTTGTTTCAGTACCCAAAGTAAAGGTCATACTGTTTGCAGGCGTAGAAAAATCGTCGGTTGCCCAGCCGCCGAACATTTTATAATAGGTTATTTTACCGGTTTCTACGGGAGGCTCACCTAAACCTCGGCAGTACTTAAACCACTGCCCAATATGACCTGCAAAATGCTCGTTAAGAGCACCGTCAGGGAATTCTATTGGCATATCTTTTCCTGCTATGCGGTGGGCGTAGGGGTGGATAATAACGGCGGATTTTGCTCTTATTTCCGGCTTTAATTCTTTCCACATTTCAAATACGCCGCCAATGTAAAAATCGTAAAGTCCGGTTACGAAAAGAACGGGTATATCTACGGTTTTTGTAAATTCCGACGAGTAAGCCCCTGCAAATTCGCCGTTTTGCCAGAACGTGTCATTTTTGTCTGGATGAAGAAGTAATTCTTCAAAGGATTCGTTCCTTTCCCCAAACATTTTTTCACTTATTCCCGCAAATGGAAGAGTGCGGCACCAATCAAGGTTAAAGGGCTTTTTGTCTTTGGGAATACTGTTCTTTTTGTACATATCGTTTTGCCAATTCATACGCAAACCGCTTTTGAAAATTCCGTTTCTGAATGTACATCTGTAACGGTTGCAATCCTGAATAGCAAGAACTGCCCCCTTTATATCGGGAGCAAAGGGAGCGGTGGCGTAGTGAACGGTAGAGGTATAGCTACCGCCCGAAACAAATATTTCGCCGTTATAAAAGGGTTGTTTTCTTATCCAGCTTTGTAAAAGTAAGCCGTCCTTACGCTCGTTAACGTAAGGAATACAGTCACCGGTGCTTTTTCCTGTTCCTCTGCAATGCTGATAAACCGAAACGTAACCGCTGTCAAGCCATCCTTTATGGTCTTTAAGCCAGCTTTCAACAATTTCTTCTTCGCTTAAATCTCTTTCGTTGTCAACGTAGGGGGTACGGTAAATGATTGTAGGGAATTTTCCCTTTTTGTCGGGAACACAAATAACGGTAAAAAGCTCGGCTCCGTCAGCCTTTAAGTATTCAAAGTAACAATGATAATTATTCATAATAAAACACCGCCTTGCAAGTGAATTATACTATAATATAAGCCTTTATTCAATTGCAAATAAAACCAAAAAAATATTGCAAAAAACACTGTTAATATTTGTATTTTTTCTTTAGAGCGACAATAAATACTGCCGTCAGTATTGCCGCCATAAGCTCGGCAACTATAATAGAAAACCAGATTCCGTCGGTACCGAAAACAAGAGGTAGGGTGATAATTGCCACCGTTTGGAAAAGGAGAGTTCTAAGGAAAGAAATAAGCGCCGAAACAAGTCCGTTATTAAGGGCGGTAAAAAAGCCTGAGCCGAATATTGCGATTCCCGCAAAAAGGAATGAAAAGGAAAAAATCACAAATCCGCGTACGGTAAGCTTTAAAAGTTCGGCATCGTAGCTTACGAAAATAAGTGACAGCGGCTTTGCTAAAATTTCTCCCAAAGCAAGCATACCTAAAGAAAGTACACCTATAATAACAAGGCTTTTTTTGAGTAAACTTTTGAGTTCGCTGTGGTTACCGGCGCCGTAATGAAAACCGATAACAGGGGCAGTACCTATTGAATAGCCTACAAATACGCTTATAAAAATAAAACTAACGTACATCATTACGCCGTATGCCGCAACGCCGTCTTCACCCGCATATTTCATAAGCTGAACGTTATAAAGCATACCAACAAACGACATAGAAATATTGCTCATAAGCTCCGAAGAACCGTTCCCGCAGGTTTTAAAAAGCGCTTTTATATCGAAAGAATATTTTGTAAAGCGTAAAAGACTGGTGTTTTTGCGTGAAAAGTAAATTATGGGAATAACACCGCCGACAACCTGACTCAACGCCGTAGCAACCGCGGCGCCGACTACTCCCAAAGGAATCAAGCCGACTAAAAGCGCGTCAAGCACTATATTTGTGACCCCCGCAACAACCGTTGAAATTAGTCCGAGTTGCGGCTTTTCAGCGGTAATAAAGAAGCTTTGAAATTCCATTTGAAGCATAAAAAACGGAATGGCGGCAAGAATTATGCGTCCGTAAATTATACAGTAGTGGAGCATTTCCCCCTCGGCACCCAACTTTGCGGCAATAGGACGAATAAAAATTATTCCGAAAATTGCTATAAAAACGCCAACTATAAAAGAGATTACGGTAATCATAGAAAAAAGTGAGTTGGCTTTTTTTATATTGCCTTCGCCCATTGTTTTGGAAACAAGCGCGCTGCCGCCCGTGCCGAACATAAAACCGAAAGCACCGAGAATCATAATAAACGGCATTATAAAGTTTACTGCGGCAAAGGGCGTTTTACCCACGAAATTGGAAACAAAAAGACCGTCTATTACTCCGTAAATTGAAGTAAAAATCATCATAGCAACAGAAGGAATAGTAAAACGTATTATTTTTTTGTATGTAAAATGTTCTGATAACTGTATTTTCATAATTGTCTCCGTATTATTTGCGAGTATTTTAACAATGCAAAGACGAAAATCCGCCCTTTAAAATCAGGTTCGGATTATTCGTGTTTGCTTATGGTAAAGCGGGTGGCAACTTTTACAGGGCTTTGGATATCCCGATTTTTTTAATTGTTTTTTCTGTAAGCCAAAAGGCAAGGCAACCTGCGCCGTAGCAAAGAATATCTAAAAACGAAAACGACCGTCCGATCAGCACAGAAAGAAAAACGTTATTCTCAAGCCCCAGCAGTTTAACTATGTCGAAGTACTGCGCCGTTTCCACAAGCGTTGCAAAAAGAAAAACAAACAGGGGTAAAAAGGGAACGCCCTTTGGAATAAATATTCTTATAAAGCAACAGATAAGTACGGTTACCAGCACGTCCCCCATATACGGACGGATAAACCCGTCGTGAACAAAAAGAGCAATAGCGACTTCTGTTAAAAGTAAAACAAAAAAAGCCAAAGCGTATATAAAGCGTACTTTTTTTACGGTGTCACAGCCTTTAATTTTATTTTACATTCCAAACGGATAAAATCGACTTGTTTTCACAAGTCGATTTAGAGTATGTTATGCGGAAATTTCAATTAGCTTTATGGTATCGGTGATTTCTTTGAAACCGTCTTGTGTTCCGCCACGTAATGCTATGGCGTAAAAGGAATTATTGTAAGGGAACAAAATTTCCTGGCAATATTTACCGTCATTAGAATAGGTTGAAAGAACTGCGCTATTGTCTAAAAATGTGGTTATCTCGCTTTGGGCGCCGTTGCCTTTCATATACTCTACGTAATCGTCAAGGGCAGTTTGCACCTCGCCCGTAACGTCTTTTCGTGAGAGTATTATGTATTCGGAATAATTTCCGTGCTCAAAAATCCACAAATCATTGTTGCTTTGGGTAGAATCCCTGATAAATCTCTCGGGTATTTTAAGTGAAATATCGTGAAATTGTATATCACCGTTAAAAGGCATTCGTGAACAAGCGGACAATGAAAAAATAATTACAAAAACCAAACAAATACATATAAATTTTTTCATAAGAACACCAACCTTTTCTGTTATAATTATTATAATGATTGTTGTTTGTCGAAACGCTTGAAAGCGCTTCCACATTCTATAATTATTATAACATAAGATGACGCTAAAATCAATGCGAAGCATCACATTGTTTACACCGCGAGGTGAAACACTGTTTGTCTTAAGACAACTCCGTTTTGTATCCGCTTTGCGGAAACAAACAAGGACTTGCTTTAAGCAAGTCCTTGTTTGGCTGTTATCAACTATTTAGATGCCGCTTTTTTTGAAAAAAGGGCTTAAATTAACGATTTTTAATTGTTTTTCAAAATAGTATCAGTTTGATAAATTTATATTTACTGTTCTCTTTTAAGTCCGTAAATACAAACCGCTATTATTTCCGAAATTTCTTTAATAGGTTTGTCACAACCATTTTTCAACCATTCACTAACGATTGCATTGATACCATTAAGATAATACATCATCACATACTGTCTATCATTTGGTGGGTAATGAAATCTATCCAAAATAGGATTGAATATGTTTTTAAACATTAGCGTATATACATCTTCTAATCCTAAGGTTTTATTATGCAATAATGCTGTTGCAAATATTTCTTTGT
>JAZRKJ010000071.1:0-13060 GCA_045646245.1 Acutalibacteraceae bacterium | reverse complement strand
GCGAAGCAGTTTTGTAAGAATAAATTTGTTTCGATTTTGAAGTTGCGAAAACAAAGTATACTTTGTGTCTTACAAGTTTTCAAAACAAGAAAGCGTACAAATTTATCTGAAAAACCTATTTGTCCCTAAGACCAACTCCCGAACCGTCGTTGTTTTTTCGGCGGTTTATGGCTCTTAACAGTAATACTGTTTATTTGTATATTCAAATTTTGGTTTTGATGTTGAAATAATTGGTGAAATATGATATAATCCTTAAAAATAAATATTTCTGCCACCGGGTAGTGAATGTCAGGCATTCGGTTACACATCGTTAGGTCTTAGAAGATGTGTATTCGGGTGCTTTTTTGTTGGAGGATTTATGTTTAAGGAACTGTCAAAATTCGAAAGAATACTCTGGATAACTTCCGTTGTAACGGTAACGGTCGCCTTTATTATCAGTAAAGGAAACGCCCTCAGCCTTATTGCTTCTCTTATAGGGGTGACAGCTCTTATTTTTGTGGCTAAAGGCTTTGTGATAGGTCAGGTGCTTACCGTTGTATTTGCTGTTTTCTACGGCGTAATTTCTTATTATTTTAAATATTACGGTGAAATGATAACCTATCTTTTTATGACTTCGCCAATAGCCGTTTTAGCAATAATATCATGGGCTAAGAATCCTTTTAAAGGCACTAAAGAGGTAAAGGTTAATAAAATGACCAAAAAGCAGACTGCGGTAATGTGCGGTCTTGCGTTAATTGTTACCGCGGTCTTTTATTTTATTTTAAAGGCTATGGGCAACGCAAGTCTTCTGTTAAGCACGGTATCTGTTACAACAAGCTTTATTGCTTCTTACCTTACCTTTATGAGAAGCCCCTATTATGCGGTTGGCTACGCCGCAAACGACCTTGTGCTTATAGGACTGTGGATAGCGGCAAGTACAAAGGATATAGCATATCTTTCAATGGTGCTGTGCTTTGTTATGTTTCTTGTTAACGATATGTACGGATTCTTTAACTGGCGAAGAATGGAAAAAAGACAAGGTGTAAATGCTTGAAAAAAGGAAAAAATAGAAGTATACTTTTTAAGGTGATAAAAATGGTAATTGATTTTCATACGCATTGCTTCCCTGAAAAAATTGCGGGTAAGGCGGTGGAAAAGCTTTCCTTTGCTTCGGGTGGGCTTAAATACTATACTGACGGTACGCTTTCGGGGCTTAAGTGCTTAATGAAGGAGCAGGGTGTAGACAAAGCCGTGGTTTTAAATATAGCAACCAATGCCCATCAACAGGCAAGTGTTAATGATTTTGCCGCTTCTATTAATAACAACTGTGATATATTTGCTTTTGGCTCGGTGTTTCCGTATAGCGAAAATATAATAGAGGAGCTTGAAAGAATTAAGGAGCTTGGTTTAAAGGGAGTAAAGTTTCATCCCGATTATCAGGGCTTTAACGTAGATGATATTAAAATGAAGCCTGTTTATAAAAAAATATCAGAGCTTTCCCTTATAACCGTTTTCCACGCAGGTGTAGATTACGGTTTTGCGCCTCCCTACGGCGCAACTCCCGAAAAAATGGCAAGAGCAATAGAATGGTTTTCTTCTCCCGTTATTGCCGCTCATTGGGGCGGAGTGGACTGCGGCAAAGAGGTTTGCGAACAGCTTTGCGGAAGGGATATTTATTTTGATTTATCCTTTGGCTATGGCACTTTACCAAAATATTACGCCGAAAAAATAATAGAAAAGCACGGTACAGATAAACTGCTTTTCGGCACCGATTCCCCTTGGCATACCAAAAATATGGAAATGCGTTTGCTTAATAGTCTTAATTTAAGTGAGCAAGATATGGAAAAGATTACCCATAAAAACGCAGAAAAATTACTGAAAATATAAAAAAGAAAGCGGCAGTACTTCTAAAGTACTGCCGCTTGACGTTTATCAGTCGTGCCAGGTTTTACTGTAGCTTGTGTCGGTTATGGAGGGGGTAATGGTCATAGTAGAATTATCATCGCTAAACTCAATATCAACTTCTCCGAAACCGTCGATTTCTATGGTATCGCCGTCTACAATTTCATAATGATAAATTTTTAATGATTCGTTAACGTAGGTGCCTTCAAATCTGTAATCAATGGTGTCTTCTTCAAAATCAAGAACAAGCTCATAATAGGTACCGCTGCCGTATTCGGTTCTGCTCCAGTCACGCATAAGCTTTTCTTGCAAACTTGCTTTTTGTATGGAAGGAAGAACAGCAATTACTATTAAAAGTATTAAAAGAAGAACCGTGCCGGGAATACCTAAACCTAAAATAAGTCCTAATTTGGGCTTTTTATTTTGGGGCTCTGCGGCGGGAGTATATCCGCCTGCATAGTTGGGGTATTGCTGATAGGCTGTGGGAGCGGGTTGAGCGTATCCTGCCTGACCCTCCGCAGGGTAATTATAAACAGGTTGTGCGGGAGCAACCGGCTGAACGGGTTCAACAGGTGTAACAGGCTGAACAGGTGCTACGGGTTGAACGGGTGCTACGGGTTCGCCGCAGTAGGCGCAAAACGCGTTGTTTTGGTCTATTTCTTTACCGCATTTACTACAAAACATTTTAAAAACCTCCTTAATATTCCTTTTATTTATCATATCATTAAAAAAGTCTTTTGTCAATTTATGCAAAGAGTATAATTTATAAAATTTTATAAATTTTCGTAATTTATTTTTCGGTCTTTAAAATAGTATTCTTTGTCGCGGTCATTTATCTCGCGAAGCACTCTGCAAGGGTTTCCTACCGCCACAACGTTTTCGGGAATATGGTACATCTATTTTTGAAAACTATGTCAAATTAATAACAAAAAACTTGAATTGTATGTTATGTTATAGTATAATAAAATAAAAATAATCCGAAAGGAAGATGTAAAATGAACAGATTTGTACTCAACGAAACTTCTTACCACGGCGCAGGAGCCGTAGCAGCAGTTGCCGATGAAATCATTGCCCGCGGTTTCAAAAAGGCTTTTGTAGCTTCTGACCCTGATCTTATCAAGTTTGGCGTAACCAAAAAGGTTACCGACGTTCTTGATAACGCAAAAATCGCTTATGAAATTTTTAGTGATATTAAGCCCAACCCCACTATTGAAAACGTTCAGGCAGGCGTTGAAGCCTATAAGGCGGCAGGCACCGACTGTATTGTAGCTATCGGCGGCGGTTCTTCTATGGATACCGCTAAGGCTATTGGTATTATTATCAATAACCCCGAATTTGCCGACGTTCGCTCTTTAGAGGGTGTTGCTCCCACCAAGAATAAGTGCGTTCCCATTATCGCTGTTCCCACCACCGCAGGTACTGCAGCAGAGGTTACCATTAACTACGTTATTACCGACGTTCAGAACAACCGCAAAATGGTTTGCGTAGACGTTCACGATATTCCCGTTGTTGCAGTTGTTGACCCCGATATGATGTCCACTATGCCTAAGGGTCTTACCGCCGCAACCGGTATGGATGCTCTTACCCACGCTATTGAAGGTTATATCACCAAAGGCGCTTGGGAGCTTTCTGATATGTTCCACTTAAAGGCTATTGAAATTATCGCTCGTTCTCTTCGTGCCGCAGTAAACGGCGAAGCCGACGGCAGAGAAGGTATGGCTCTCGGCCAGTACGTTGCAGGTATGGGCTTCTCTAACGTAGGTCTTGGTATCGTTCACTCTATGGCTCACCCCTTGGGCGCACTTTATGATACTCCTCACGGTGTTGCTAACGCTATTATTCTTCCTACCGTTATGGAATATAACGCCGAAGCAACAGGCGACAAGTACAAGTACATCGCCGCCGCTATGGGCGTTAAGGGTACCGAAAATATGTCTGTTGAGGAATACAGAAAGGCAGCTATTGACGCCGTTAAGCAGTTATCTATTGACGTAGGTATTCCTGCTGACCTTAAGGACATTGTAAAGAAGGAAGACGTTGCTTTCCTTGCGCAGTCTGCATTTGACGATGCTTGCCGTCCCGGTAACCCCAGAGAAACAAACGTTGAAGACATCACTGCTCTTTATATGAGCCTGCTGTAATACTTTGTTTTAAAAGTTAAAACCGATAGATTGATTTTTCAATCTATCGGTTTTTTATTTTCCGTAGGTTTTAAGCTCACGGGGGGTACAGCCGAAATATTTTTTAACTACTCTTGCAAAATATTTCGGGTCGTTAAAGCCACTTAGAAATGACGCATTTTCTATTGTACTTCCGCTTGATATTAAATTTCTGGCGTACTCAAGCCTTAACAAGGTAATATATTCGGTTGGTGTTTTTTGATAATGCTTCTTAAAAAGCTGACGAAATGTTGTTGCACAGATTCCCACCTTGGCACAAACAGTATTAACGCTTAAGTCGCTGTTTTTATAGCCTGTGTTTATCATAGAAATTGCCTTTAAAAAATGAGACGGTAAATTGATTTTGGTTTCTTTTTCAAGTATCTGAGCTAAAATACGGTATAAAAAGGACATAGTATGAAGGGCAAAGCCTTGCTCCTTACTATTCCAGGTTATAAGAGCCCGTAAGAATAATTTATATATTTGCTCGCTGTTTTCAAAGGAAAAAAGTTCGATTTCCTTGTCGTCGTATTGTGTGATGAAATGAATAACTATTATTTGGGAATCGGTATATTGAACGTTGTAACTCATATTTTGCGGAAGGTAAAGAATATCGTTTGTATTAACAAAGTATTTTTTGCCGTCAATAACAAGGGTGGCATTGCCGCTTGTTCTGAAAGCAAGCGCTGAATATTCACGCGCCTCCACTTTAAAATCTCCAACGTCCCATTTAATATTTTCCACACCTATAATACGTAAAACGGGGTTATCGCCTTTACATAACATTATATCCACCTCTGTTTAATTATAACTGAATTTCAACAAATTTCAAGTGTTAAAAAATCCACCTTTTGTGTTGGAATATGAGTTGTATGTTATATATTCAATGTATTATAGTTTAGTTGTGAACAGTTATCTGTTTTCAGTAAAAACAAAGGAGAGAAAATATATGTCAATTAAGCACACAGCCGTAAGTTATTACGGAATAAACTACGTTGAGCACGCTATTTCGGATTTTAAAGAAATGAAGGAGCATGGTTGTGATACCGTTATCCTTGCTATTACAGAATTTGATATGGATTTTTGGTTTCCTAATATCAATAATATTGTAAAAGCGGCTCACGAATTGGGCCTTCGTGTTATAGCGGACCCTTGGGGAATTGGTAAATATTTTGGCGGTGAACAGGTAAGTCTTTTCCTTCAGAACAATATTCATCACCGTCAGGTTTCGGCGTATACCGGCGAGGTTTTAAACGCCGCTTGCTTTAACACCAATTCTTTTAGAGATTATTTCAAGAACATATGCCTTAAAATAGCTAAGAATACCGAGGTTGACGGATTCTTTTGGGATGAGCCCCACTATGCTTATCCTAAATCCTATGCTTCAATTACGGGCGGTGCCGGTGACGATTGGGCTTGCCGTTGCCCCGAGTGTATGAAAAAATTTGAAGAATATTACGGCTATGAAATGCCTAAATTTATGAATGACGACGTTAAACAATTCCGCTGGCGTGAAGCTCTCTTTACCCTTAGTGATACTTCTAAAGCCCTTAAGGAATATAATCCCAACCTTGAAATTACCTGCTGCGTTCATGCAACCCTTAACAGCTACTACGTAACCGAGCTTCGTGGCTATGATAATTGGGATATGGTAGCTTCCTGCCCTTATTTTGATGTATTTTCAACCACCATTATCAACTGGTCGTTGCCTGAAAGCTTCTTCCGAGAAATTACCGAAAGAACTGTTCAAATGGCTAAGAAATACGGTAAGCAAAGTGAGCGTTGGCTTATGGGCTACAATAAGCGTCCCGATGATTTTGAGCAGATTGACAAGGTTGTTGATATGTACGAGGAATTAGGCGTTGACCGCCTTGCAACCTGGACGTACAGGGGCGGTTACGGAACCAGCGTTGCCGCGAAGGACCCGATTGAACTTTGGGATAACATCGGCAGAAATTATAAACGCGTACTTAAAAAGGAGGACTAAAAAATGAATGACTTCGGATATTATAAAGCAATTATAGAAAACCTTGAAAAAATAAATGAAACTCAAAGCGAAAATATTAAAAAAGCCGCAGCTTTAATGGCTGATGCAATAGAAAACGACCGCCTTATAAACGTTTACGGCGGTGGCGGACATACTACACTTCCCGTTGGTGAAATGTTCTTCCGCGCAGGCGGCCTTTCCTGTATCAATCCGATTATGGAAACCGGACTTTCGGTATTTAATCAGGCGCTTAAGTATTTAGAGCTTGAAAGAACCGTAAACTACGGCGCTTCAATAATCAAGTATTATGATTTGAAAAAGGATGATTTGCTTATTATATTCCATAACATAGGCATTAATCCCGCAACCATTGACGCTGCAATGGAAGCAAAGAAAAACGGCGTAAAAATCATAGCAGTTTCCAGCGAAGCCTGGCAAAAGGAAATGCCCGAGGACCACTTTATCCGCCACCCTAATAAGACTAATTTGAACGATTACGCCGACGTATGCATTGAAGATTTTAACCCTGTGGGAGATGCCGTTGTAAACGTTCCCGGCCTTGAAACTCCTATTGGTCCGGTTTCAAATATTGCCGATTTCTATATTGCTCATTTGCTTGAAATTGAATGTGTAAAACAGTGTATTGACAGAGGTATAACACCGCCGGTATGGTCAAGCGCCAATACCCCCGGTGGTGACCAAAAGAATGCGGCGTACTTAGAAAAATACAAGCCGAGAGTTAAAATGCTTTAAGGAGTGCTTAATATGACTATACTGCAAGAAAAACTGAATTTCCTTCTCAGTAAATATTCGGTTGACACAAAAGCGGTTTTAAAGGACTGCAAAACCGTTTTAATTGACGGAAAGGAAATTCCGCTTCTTTCTCACAGAATGGAAAGAAGGTTTATTGAGCTTAAAAACATTGTGCAGGGCGGAACGCTTGTAGGTATTAGTGTTATGCGCGTTTTCCATATCACAGAAATCGGTTCGGATATTTATGAAGCCCTCTACAAGGAGTTAGATATTTGTCAGTACATTTTACAGAAAACCGTAAAGTCTGTTATGGTTATGGAAAACGGCAATGTTTTAAATGCTATTGCAACTGCCGAAGACGGTATTGTTTGCACAATAGAAATCTCTGCAACCCTTAAAAAGGGTGATGGATTAAAGGATAAGCATGAAATTATTTCGCAAAGAGGTATTGCCTGTGACGTAGTAGTTGATGCTCAGTTAAAGCAGGATTCGATTTATGTGTTCGGTGCAGAAAACAGCAAATATACCGATGTTGATTTCGAGCTTTACGGCTTATCGGCAGAAGAAATTGCGGTTGTACGTTCGGCTTTTGCCATAGCGCAAAAGGGCAATGGGGAAGAAATGCTGAAGAGAGACAGCGAGCTTCGGCTGTTGGTAGAAAAGGCAAAGTGTTCGGCAAAAACAGGGGAAAGGCAGGTAATTTAAGATGAAACCTTTAAAGATTGCTATGATGAGTATGACTCACGGTCATACAAGAAAATATTATCAAACCCTAAAGGACAATCCCAAGCTTGATTGGGTGGCTGTTTCTACCGCAAATGACGAGGTTAAAGAAATTTTCCTGAACTCTGTTGACGGTATCCCTTGTTATGATAGCGAAATAGAAATGCTTGATGCTCACCCTGAAATTGAAGCGGTAGTACTCGCCAGTGAAAACAGCGACCATCTTCGTCAGATGAAGCTTTGCGCAGAGCGGGGTATTCATATTCTTTCAATGAAAATTCCTACTTTCGATATGGATGAATACGATGAAATGATAAGCGTTGTTGAAAAAAATAACCTTGTTTGTCAAGTTGAGCTTGAAATGCATTATAACCCTGTTATTTCAAGACTTAAAGAGGTTGTAAAGAGTGGGGAAATCGGCAAGATTAAGTCCTTTAATGCAACAAATATTACACTTTCTCCCGTATGGGCATTCCCTTGGCAGGGCGTTCCCGAAAAGAGCTACGGCAAGCGTGTTTCCATTAAAGAGGGCGATTCACGTTTCCGTGGTGGTGCGCTTTGCGACCATCCCCATATTTTTGATATGATTCGCCATATAACCGGAAGTGAGTTTGATTCTATTTACGCCGAGGTAGCTCCCAATATCCGCCCCGATATTGAAGAGGAGGATATGCTGTCGGTTATCGGCAAAATGAAGGACGGCACCATTTTCTCCCTTGACCCGTCCTGGTCTAAAATGGAAGAACGCATAAAGGTGCCCGGCCCCGGTTGGGAGGTATTCCCAAAGCGTATGGAGGTTAACATTACCATAAACGGAGAAAAAGGAACGTTAATGGCAGACTGTTTCGGTCCTAATGTTTATCATAACGGTTGTCCTAATGACCGCTATACCGTTCAGTATACATATTTTGATGAGTGGATAGGTCTTATTGATGAATTTGTAGATAATATCAGAAGCCATAAAACACCGCTTATTAACTTACGTTGGCATAAGGATACTATTAAAGCAATGAACGCTTGCTATGAAAGTATTGCCACAGGTAAGGTAGTTAAATTATAAATCAAAAGCCGAGGTTTTCCCTCGGCCTTATTTTCTTTGCAAATGTTTCTTTTTTCTTTGCTTTTGTCTTTTTGTCCTTGATTTTTGCGTTGCTCTAACATATAATTTCCTTGAAAGGCGAGGTGCTTAAAATGAGATTTTATGAAAGTTACGAGAAAACCAGTGAAAACCGTTTGCCTCAAAGAGCTTTTTATATCCCCGAGGGTGAAGCCGTTTATACTCTTTTAAACGGTGAATGGCGTTTTAATTATTATGCCAATAGCGATGAGGTTGACACTAACGGAAAAATTGCCAAATGGGATAAAGTAAAGGTTCCCTCTACCTGGCAAAATACGGGTTATGAAAATCCCAATTACTGTAATATTAACTATCCTTTCCCTATAGATCCTCCTTACGTGCTTAACGTAAATCCTGTAGGTATTTACGAAAAGGATTTTACCGTTACCGATAAAAATAAAGAAACCTACTTTGTTATGGAGGGTGTGGCTACCTGTGCAAGCGTTTTTGTAAACGGCAATTACGTTGGATTTACTCAGGGAAGCCACCTTCAGGCAGAATTTGATATTACCCCGTTTGTAAATGCGGGCAAAAATACCGTAAGGGTTGCCGTGTATAAATGGTGTGTAGGCAGCTATCTTGAGGATCAGGACTTTTTCCGCTGTAACGGTATTTTCCGTGACGTTTACGTTTTGGAGCGTCCCGTAGGCCATATTGTTGATTTTTCTGTGGAAACCGAAAATAACGATACCGTAATTGTTAAAACTGCTCCCAATACCGACGTTACACTTTACGATAAGGGAGAGGTTATCGGCGCTACCGTTACCGACGAAAACGGTGTAGCTTCCGTTAAGGTTGATAACCCTGTTTTATGGAATGCGGAAAAGCCTTACCTTTATGAAATTGAGCTTAAAAAGGCAGGAGAAGTTATTTTTGAAAACGTAGGCTTCAGAACCTATGCAATAAACGAAAATAACGAATTTTTGGTAAACGGCGTTTCAGTTAAGCTAAAAGGCGTTAACCATCACGATTCCCACCCCGAAAACGGTTGGGTAATGAGTGACGAGGATATTATAAACGACCTTAAAATAATGAAGCAGCTGAACATTAACTGTATCAGAACCTCCCACTATCCTCCTACTCCCCGTTTCTTGGACTATTGTGACAGAATGGGCTTCTATGTAGTTCTTGAAACCGATATTGAAACCCACGGCTTTGTTCGCCGTTACGCTAACGTTCCTTACTGCTACGACGTTGAAAGCGGAGAATGGCCCTGCTCTATGCCCGAATGGAAGGACGAACATGTTGAGCGTATGGCAAGAGCTTATCACAGAGATAAGAACCACCCGTCCATATTTATGTGGTCTACAGGTAATGAAAGCGGCCACGGCCCCAACCATATTGCAATGCTCGAATGGTTAGCTACCGTTGAAACCAAGCGTCTTTATCACGCAGAGGATGCTTCCCGTGCATTCCACCGTTGGGATGCAAACTTTAAAAAGGCTAAGGAAGAATTACTGCTTGCCGAAAAGAGAAACGAAAACGTAGAGGAAGCTAAAGCTAAATACGAGAAGGCTGTAGCTGACAGGGAAAAGGCAGAAATTGATATGAGAAGAGCTCATTTCCATTCAGGAATGTATATTTCTCTTTCTACCCTTGACAAATGGATTAATGATAACGTTGTTAATCAGCCTATATTCCTTTGCGAATATGCCCACGCTATGGGTAACGGCCCGGGAGACGTGTTTGATTACGTTGAAAAGTTCTATTCTTATCCCGCTTTGGTTGGCGGATGTATCTGGGAATGGTGCGACCATACCGTTATAGTTGACGGCGTTCAGAAATACGGCGGTGACTTTGAGGGTGAGCTTACCCACGACGGCAACTTCTGCTGTGACGGTCTTGTGTTCTCCGACAGAAGCTTAAAGGCAGGCTCTCTTGAAGCAAAGGCTGCTTACGCTCCCTTCCGCTTTATATATGAAAACGGCAAAATTAAGGTAGATAACCGTTTTGACTTTACCAACCTTAATGAATATAAGCTTACCTACGTGCTTTCCTGCGATGGCGAGGTGCTTGAACAAAATACGGTAGTTCTTGATGTTGCTCCTCATGAAAGCGGTGTTATTGAAACAAAGGCCTCCTTCCCCGAAAGCTGCAAATATGCTTGTGCCGTAAACGTTACTCTTACCGACGTAAACGGCAATGAGCTTGGCACTCTTCAACAGGAAATTGAAGCAGAAAAAGAGAATATCCTTGCCGAAATCAACGGCAGCGCAAAGATATATGAAGAAGGTTTGTATATTTATGCCGAGGGTGAAAGCTTTAAGTATACCTTTAATAAGCAAACCGGTAATATAGACAGTATGATTATCAGCGGTAAGGAACAGCTTTACGCTCCTACCGAAATATCTACTTATCGCGCTTGTACCGATAACGAAAAGAATATGAAGGCTAAATGGTTAAAGCTGGACGTTTGGTCGGGCGAAAACCTTAACTATTGCTGGTATAACGTTTACGACAGTATAATTGACGGCAATAAGATTACCTTTAAGGCTTCTCTTGCTCCTATTTCCCGTGCTCCTATATTCCGTTATAGCATAGCCTATACCATAGGTGAGGACGGTACCGTTAAGGTTGAGCTTGACGGTAAAATAAGAGAGGGCTGTATTTGGCTACAGCGTCTTGGCTTCGTTTTTGCCTTTAAGAATAAGAATATGGAATTCGATTACTTTGGTATGGGCCCCGAAGAAAGCTATGCAGACCTTCACAACTGCAGTGCTCTTGATTGGTATGTAAGCAGAGCAAAGGATGAATACGTAAACTATATTCTCCCTCAGGAACACGGCAACCATATTAAGGTAAGGGAATTAACCCTTGAGGACAGAATTACCTTTAAGGCAGAAAATACCTTTGAAGCAAACGTTTCTCAGTACAGCATTGAACAGCTTTTACAAGCTAAGCACACCGACGAAATAGGCGAAAGCAAGGCTACCTACGTCAGAGTTGACTATAAGTCGTCCGGTATCGGAAGTGCCTCCTGCGGTCCTGCTCTTAATCCTTTGTATCAGATGAACGACAAAGACATTCATTTTGCCTTTACAATCAATATTTAATGATAGAAACTCTCGATTTTTTGAAAATCGGGAGTTTTTTTATGTAAAAAAATAAAAATCGCAAGTGAGTAAAAACGAGAAAACGGAAGAAAATCGAAGAAAAAGAGAGTTTTTGAATTTTAAATTAAATTTTAGAAAAATAAGTGTTGACAAGGAATGATAAATGTGGTAGTATACTCAAGGTAAATTTTTAAAGATTTTTTATGGAGGAAGTATTATGTCTACATTTATGGCAAAACCCGCTGAAGTTCAGCGCAAATGGTACATTGTAGATGCTGCAGGCAAGCCCCTTGGCCGTACTGCAGTTAAGGTTGCTGACTTACTTCGCGGTAAGGGCAAGCCTGAATTTACACCCAATGTTGACTGCGGCGACTTCGTTATAGTAATCAATGCTGAAAAGGCTGTTCTTACCGGCAAGAAGTTACAGCAGAAGTATTACCGTCGTCACACCGGATGGATTGGTCACTTAAAAGAGGTTAAATACGACACTCTTATGAACACCCGTCCTGAATTGGCTATGGAACTCGCTGTTAAGGGCATGGTTCCTGACACTACTATCGGCAGAAAAGCTCTGACCAGACTTCACGTATATCAGGGAACTGAATATAAGCAAGTTGCTCAGAAGCCTGAACTCGTTGACTAATAAGAAGGGAGCAAAAGAATATGTTTGAAAGTAAACCTTATTTCTACGGTACTGGTAGAAGAAAAAGTTCTGTAGCTCGCGTTCGTCTTTACAACGGCACAGGCAAAATCACTATTAACGACAGAGACATTGACGATTATTTCGGTCTCGAAACCTTAAAGCTTATCGTTCGTCAGCCTCTCGCACTTACCGAGACTGCTGAAAAGTTTGATATCGTATGCCGCGTTGCAGGCGGCGGTGTTACCGGTCAGGCCGGTGCTATCCGTCACGGTATCGCTCGTGCATTACTTCAGAGCGATGCTGAGCTTCGTGCAGAGCTCAAGAAAGCCGGATTCCTTACTCGTGATCCTCGTATGAAGGAAAGAAAGAAGTACGGACTCAAAGGCGCTCGTCGTGCACCCCAGTTCTCCAAGCGTTAATTACGTTTTCGCAAACTTCAAGACCTTGTGGCAACACAAGGTCTTTTTCTTTTTTATATAACGCTTGGAGAACAGCGAAATAAATCCCATACGGGATTTGCTAAATGCACTTCGTGCGCTAAATTTGTCCTCCGACAAGCTAAATACCTTTGAGCGCTGAGGAATTTATTTCATTTAGCTTTCTGCGTAGCAGAAAATTCAGCAATATGCACAGCATATTATTTAGCGTTCTCCAAACATTTAATCACAAACCCCGAAACCATCACGGTTTTCGGGGTTTTGGCTTGATTGCAAGTTTAATAATTATAGTTTATTTCTTTTTCTT